>DATLAW010000150.1:0-23592 GCA_035527255.1 Thermohalobaculum sp.
CTTCTTTTTGTGGATATCCACCGAATATACCGTCAAGTCATGGGTGACATGGGAGCGGTCGATGGACACCGCGCTGATGGCGCCACTGGCTCCGGCCAGAACGGCCATGCCACTGGCGGCATTCTTTCTGATCCTGCAGGGTGTCGCCGAGGTCTTGCGGTCGCTGTATGAGATGAGCGCGTCACGGCGCGCCAAGTTCCTGAAGTTCATGCCATTCTATGCCGTTGGCTTGGCATTAATCTTCCTCAGCATCGCCGCACCAAACTTCCTGCCCCTTGGCAAGGTCTGGTCGAGCATGATCGGGGTCACCGGCCTTGCCGACCTCTCGAGCGAGGTGATCGGTATTCTGATGATCGCGGCGATGTTGTTTGCGATTTTTGTCGGCTTTCCGATATCGTTCACACTGATCTTCCTCGGGTTCGTCTTCGGCGCATGGGGCTTCGGCGGCAAGCTGACCTTCTATCTGCAAAGCTTCCAATTCAACTCGACCATGCTGGACGGTCAGTTGGTCGCGGTGCCGCTGTTCGTCTTCATGGGGATCATGATGGAGCAGGCGGGCTTGATGGAGCGGTTGTTCACATCGGTTCAGCTGATGTTTTCGCGCACCCGCGGATCGCTTTATGTCGCGGTGCTGTTTGTCTCCACGATCTTTGCGGCGGCGACCGGGATCGTCGGCGCTTCAGTGACGATCCTGGGGATCATGGCGGCGCGCACAATGGACAAGTCCGGCTATGATGTCCGGCTGTCGGCTGGCGTCATCACGGCGGGCGGAACGCTGGGCATTCTGATCCCGCCATCGATCATGCTGGTCGTCATGGGTCCGGTGCTGGAGGTTCCGGTAACCGACCTCTTTGCCGCCGCTATCGTGCCAGGGATCATGCTGGCAGTGCTCTATACCCTGTACGCGTTGATCCGATGCTGGATCAATCCATCCCTTGGGCCGGCCCTGCCCGTCGAGGAGCAGCCGGAAGTCAGCGACTACTATTTCCTCGAGTTTGTCACAGTGTTGGCATCCCTGGTCGTCCTTTTCTATCTGCTGGGGCAAAGCCTGATCGGAAATCTGGGTGGGATATTCCCCCTCGCTGGTCTGGTGATCCCGATTTTGTGGGTCGGCTTCATGTATGCGGCTTATGTCTGGATCCGGAAGGTCCGCCCAATGGGCTTTTACTTCTCGGATATCTGGTACGAATTCTTCATGGGCCTGGTCCCACCGACGACACTGGTTGCGTTCGCGCTGGGATCGATCCTGCTGGGCTGGGCGACACCTGCCGAGGCCGCGGCCTGTGGCGCTTTTGGCGCGCTACTTTTGTCGCTGTGCTACCGCAAGCTGACGGCTGGCGGGTTCTACGATGCGCTGCTCAAGACGCTCGAGATCACCGTCCTCATCATGTTCCTGGTCGCCGCGTCGAACTTCTTTGGCGCCGTCTTCTCGCGGCTCGGCACACCGCTCATGCTAACCGATGCATTGCTGGCGTGGGAACTATCGGCGACCTGGGTGTTGATCATCATCATGGCACTGATCTTTCTGCTCGGTTGGCCGTTGGAGTGGGTGCCGATCGTCCTGATTATCGTGCCAATCATGGTGCCTGTTCTGGTCGAGCTTGACATCAACCTGACTTGGTTCGCGATCCTGGTGGCGGTGAACCTGCAAACCGCCTGGCTATCGCCACCGGTCGCCCTGTCCGCTTATTTCCTGAAGGGCGTCGTACCGGAATGGGATCTGAAAGACATCTACATCGGTATGATGCAGTTCATGGTGATCCAGTTGATCGGGCTCATCCTGATCTTCACCTTCCCACAGATCGCGCTGTGGCTGCCGACCTACATCTACGGAAAGTGAGACAACGGCAGCGCCCGGCGATATGAATCCTTGAACGGGCACCCTTGTGGGGTAAAGATTCGCCCAAACAGGGGAGAACGATCCATGGCGCAGGGCAGTACCACAGGTGAAACAGCAGCCGAACGGCGGCTATTCCTGCGTGACCGCCTGGGCCGGCGCGATGCGCTTCTGGTGCCGGGGGCGGGCAACGCCCTGACCGCCCGGATCATCCAGGATACCGGCTTCGAGGCGGTCTATGTGACCGGCGCGGGCATCGCCAATACGCTGCTCGGCGCCCCCGATATCGGGTTGGTGACACTGACCGAACTGGCTGGAGTGACTGAGGCGATCTCCGAGATTTGCACCTTGCCGCTGATTGTCGATATCGACACCGGCTTCGGCAATGCCGTCAACACCTACCGAACGGTCCGGGTGCTCGAGCGCGCCGGGGCCTGTGCCCTGCAAATCGAGGACCAGGACTTCCCCAAGCGCTGCGGCCATTTCAGCGGCAAAGCGGTGATCCCGATCACCGAGATGACCGCCAAGATCCGCGCCGCCGCCGATGCCCGTGACGACAAGAACCTGCTGATCATCGCTCGCACCGATGCCCGCGCCATCGACGGGCTGGAGGCAGCCCTCGACCGGGCCGAGCAGTTCATCGAGGCTGGTGCCGACTTGACCTTCGTCGAGGCGCCGACCTCGGAAGACGAGATGCGAGCCATCACCGCGCGGCTGGCGGTGCCGCAGGTCGCCAACATGGTGGTTGGCGGGAAGACCCCGCTGTTGCCGCAGGCGACGCTGGCAGAGATCGGGTTCTCGCTGGTGCTCTATGCGAACACGCCGCTTCAGGCTGCAATGCGGGCGATGAGTGGGGTTTTGACGGCACTGAAGCGGGATGGGAAGCTGGACAATGTGATCGACCAACTTGCGGATTTCGACGAACGCCAACGGCTGGTCGACAAGGGTTTCTACGACGCACTGGAACGGAAATACGCGACGGACTAAGGTGTTTCGCAACCGATCTGCGATACCCATTTTTTGTTGAACCATAAAAGTCTTTTTTCGAAATTTACTATATTTCAATACGTTAGGTATGTGTCTAAATCTGGACACATACTCCGCCACCGATCACATCAATATCTTGCGGCGGCCCGGATCATACGCAGCACCCTCGATCCGCACGGCGCCACTACGCCGGCCGAATGCCTCGACCTCAAAGTTGTTCCGCGTCGCCAGTTCGCTCGACAGGTAACCCAGTACCAGGCTCTTGCCGACCGAATAGCCAAAGTTACCGCTGGTGGTCTGGCTGACCGCGACACCATCGACCAGGATCGCCTCGCCACCGAACACCGCCAGCGGCTCGTCCAACGCCAGGCAGACAAGCTTGCGTGGAGGCCCCTCAGCCTTGACCCGAGCCAGCGCCCCGGCGCCGAGAAAATCGGGCTTTGACCAGTCGATCAGGAACCCGAGACCAGCCTCGATCGGGTTATCGCCGGGCGTGATATCGGTGCCCCAGGCGAGGTAGCGCTTCTCCAACCGCAGGCTGTCGATAGCCTTGTAGCCGATATCGATCAGCCCAACACCGGCGCCGGCTTCGTGCAACACCTCGTAGGCATGTTGCATATATTCAACCGGGATATACAGCTCCCAACCCAACTCGCCGATATAGGTCACCCGGAATGCAAGCACCGGGGCGTAGCCGATATTGATCTCGCGGGCGGTCATGAACGGATGGCCCAGATGGCTGACATCGGCGTCAGTTGCGCGCTCGAGCACCTCGCGCGCCAGCGGACCGGCCAGATTGATGACGCCATGGCTGGCAGTAATGTCGCGGATCTCCACCCCGCCGCCAAACCGCGCGAGATTGCTGCGCAGCCAGCCGCCGTCGCGCACCCCCAGCGCCGAGCCGGTGATCAGCCAGAAGCGTTCCTCGGCGCGACGGATGATGGTGACATCGGCCTCGATGCCGCCTCGCGCATTGCATAGCTGGGTATAGGCCGCCCCGCCGGGCGCCTTGTCGACATTGGCGACCGCCATGTGCTGGAGAAAGGCGCAGGCGCGCGGGCCGGTGATTTCGAACTTGGTGAACGAACTCATGTCGATTGTCACCGCGCCTTCGCGGGCGGCGCGGTGCTCCCGACCGATGGTCTCGGCCTCACCCTCACGTTGCCAGCCGGTGGCCGGGGCATTGCCGCCGATCGCAAACCAATTCGCGCGCTCCCACCCGAATTTCGAGCCGTAGACCGCACCCTTGGCCTTCAGAATCTGATACAGCGGGCTGCGCCGGGCACCGCGCGCCGCCTTACCCTCCTCGCCCGGCCAATGGATGTCGTAGTAGCGGCTGTAGCTCTCGACGGCGCGGGCGTGGAGATAGCTGGGATTGGTATGCAGTGGGCCAAACCGGCGCACATCGAAGGCCCAGAGATCGAGGCCGGGGTCGCCGTCCAGGATCCAGTGCGCCATCGCCTTGCCAGCGCCGCCCGAGGCGGCGATGCCCGAAGTAAAGGCGCAGGCGAGATAGAAGTTATCCAGCCCCGGTGCTAGCCCCATCACCGGCTCGCCGTCCGGCGAGATTGGGATCGGGCCGTTGATGATGGTCCGCATGCCGAGGTCGTTTAGGACCGGGATACGCCGCGCGGCAGGCTCGAACACCTCGGCCATGCGCTCATAATCGCCGTCGAACAGATGATGGGCATTCTGCCACGGAAAGCCCTCGACCGGGTTGACCGGCAGGGTCGCACGCTCCCAACCACCAACCGCCAGCGCGCCGGGTTCAGGTTTGGCATAGTAGCCGCCATCGGGGTCGCGAAAGGTCGGCAGGCCGTCGGGGATCAGGTCGCTTTTCTCGGTGACCATGTATTGGTGCTGGACGATCCCGGCGGGTAGGCTCACTCCCGCCATCCAGCCAACCTGACGGGCCCACAGACCGGCGGCGTTGACAACCACCTCAGCCTCAATGGTGCCCTGATCGGTGACCACATGAGTTATGCGGTCGCCCACACGGGTCAGGCCGGTGACCATGACCCCCTCGAAGATTTGCCCGCCATTGGCCCGGATACCCTTGGCGTAGGCCTGGGTCAGACTGTAGGGATCAACATATCCGTCATCGGCGATATAGGCCGCACCAACCAGACCATCCGTCGATAGCAGCGGATAGAGTGCCTGCGCCTCGCCCGGCGACAACAACTGCATCTCGAACCCGAAGCTGCGCGCGGCGGTTGCGGCCCTCAGGAATTCCATCCAGCGGTCCTGGCTGGCGGCGACCCGCAGGCTGCCGACCGGCTTCCAGCCAGTTTCCTGCCCGGTCTCGGCACCCAGGGTTTCGAACAGCCGGACGCTGTCCTGCATCAGCCGGGTCAGGCTCGGCAGGGCACGAAACTGGCCGACCAGGCCAGCAGCGTGCCAAGTGGCTCCGTCGGTCAGGCGGGTCTTCTCCAGCAGCAGCACATCACGCTCGCCCGCAAGGGTCAGGTGATAGGCAATGCTGGCACCGATGGCACCGCCGCCGATGACGGCAATCCGGGACCGGTTGGGGAGCGGCTTTTTCATCCGCCGCGACGACGATTAACCCGGCGCAACCGGGTTGGGGCGGTCGAGGCGACTTCGCGGGTCCAGCCCTCGGGCAGAACCGAGTCGCCCCTGACCAGTCCATCGAATCCGGCCCGGACCCGCGCATCCACCGCCGCATCCAGCGCGGCGGCATTGGGGATCGACAAGATGCCCAGCGCCTTGTCCATTGCCCGCTGATGGATCGTCGAGGCGCCCTCCTCGACCCACTGCTCGCGCAGTTTTCGGTCGGCCAGATCGGGCATGAAGGTCTCGGTCATCATCCGTTTGAAGGTTTGCGGATTGGCCGCGAACATGCCCGCCGGGCCGGTCGCCTTGATCTCGTCCAGCGAGACAGCCTCGGCTGAAAAACCGAAACCGCGCCGCACATGCTTGATCATCCGGGCAATTTCGTCATCGATCACCACCTGGCCAAAATCGAACGACATCAGCGCATCCATCAGCCCGCCCATGACGATAAAATCGACGCCGGACAACGCCCCCATCAGCGGCGACATGCCCTTCTCGAACCCGGCCTGCGCGTCGCTGATCTTCGAATTCGTCAACCCGAGATATCCGCCCGAGGGCACATCATAATACCGTGCCATCTGGCAGACGGCAGAATTCATCATACCGATTTCAATCGCGCCCGGCGCATAGGCGCCGTCGCGTATATCGGCGAAAACCGGCAGGAAGTTGTAGATCAACGCGGTGCCCGGCTTCGACATCTGCGCCAGGGTCGCCGCCGCCAGCCACTCGGCGTTCATCAGGGTCAGCATGCCGGACAGCGTCAGCGGCGTCGACAGCCCGCCCATCGGCGCGACGGTGCCATAGGCAGTGACGCCGTTCTCAGCGAAGAACATCAGCATCTCGGTGCTGTCATAATCCATGGTCAGCGGCGAGACGATCGAGCAATAGCCGAAATTTATGAAGGGCCGCTCCCAGAACGCCGCCTTCGATCCGGCGATCAACTCGCCAAGCTTCAACACCTGCTGGGCCTCGCGCAAATCGATGACCGACGTGCGCACCGGCTTGAGGCAATTCTTCAGCGCCGGATAAAACCGCGACAGGCTGAACTGGCCCGGCGGAGCATCATCCGCCAATACCGAGATCGAGAACACGTCGAACCCCGGCAACGCGTTCACCAGATGGGCGATGTTGGCGATATCGGCGGAGGTTGCGCGACGGGTGACGCCTGCAACCGGATCGACGACATCCGGGGCAGAACTGGCGGTGGCGATGACCGGCAGCTGGCGCGGGAAGGTTACATCGAATTGCGGGTCGCGCCCGCGCAGCGTGATCGTCGGCGGCACCATGGCGCGGTATTTCTCGACCACCTTGGCGGGAATCTTCACGAGCTCAGTCGAATGGTCGACCAGCGCCCCAAACTCGGCGAAGCGGTGCCTAGCCTTCTCGTTGCGAACGATCAGCCCAACCTCGGCCAGAACCTCGAGCGAGGCTTCATGGACATATTGGACCTGATCGTCGTCGAGAAAGCTGAAGTATTGCATCGCGAGGCTATCCTTGCCGCAGCGCCAATAGTACCTTAGCGGCGCGGCGCGGCGCGTTTGCCGAGAGCCTAGGCAAGCCGGTCCAGGTACTGCTGCACGAAATCGCAGTCGACCAGCTCGACATATGCGTCGATCAGCCGTTTGGTGATCGGCCCGTAAGCGCCCGCCCCCATCGCCATGCCGTTGATGCTGGCGACCGGGCAGATGCACAGGCTGGTCGAGGTGATGAACGCCTCGTCGGCATTGTAGCCGTCATAGAGGTCGAGATCGGCCTCGCGGAACGGGATGCCGAGTTTCCGCGCCAGATCGATTGCGGTTTGGCGGCTTACACCGGGCAGGACGAAATTTTCGCGCGGGGTCAGCAACTCGCCATCCCGGATCAGGAAGATGTTGCTGCCAAGGCCCTCACAGAGATTGCCGTTCATATCCAGCAGAATTGCCCAGGCCTGCGGGTTCTGCGCCCGCACCTCCAGATCGCCCATCACCAGGTTCAGGTAGTTGTGGCTCTTGGCGCGCGGCGTCACCGCCTCCGGCGGCACCCGGCGCACCGAAGGCACCACGACCTGGATACCGTCGCGGTACAGGGTCGCGCGATCGGCCAACGGGATCGGGAGGCATTCGACAATCACCGTCGGTCCGTAGTGATCCCAGTTGTCGCCCTCTGCCTTGAGCACACCCCGGGTGATGCGCTGGCCGAGCCAGTAGTCCTCACCCTCGCCCAGCAGATGAAGGTTCTTCTCGACCACTGTCCGGCTGATCTCGGCCATCTTCTCGATTGGCATCGTCGCATCGAGACGTAGCGCGCGGAGCGAGCGGTAGAGCCGCTCTAGATGCTCGTCGAGCTTGAAGATGCGGTGGTTGAAGGTGCGGGTCATGTCGAAGGCACCATCACCGAAGATGAAGCTGCGCTCGCGGTAGGGCACCAGCGCCTGGCTCTCGGGAATGTACTTGCCGTTGAAGTAGACAATCCGTTCGTTGGGGCGTTGGTCTGCTTGGGCGGTCATGGTTGGCTCCTTGCCTGGTCGGATCAGGATCAAACACCAAGGTGTGCGCCGCTACAAGCCCGAACCCGCATATGATCGCACGTCTTGTGCATGGCGGGGACACGGTGCAGAATCCGATGATAGATGATCCGTTCCACCATGCAAAGAGATCCCCCAACATGCTCCATCCAGCCGCCTCGCTCACCCGCCTAGGAACCGAATCCGCCTTTGAGGTGCTGGCCCGCGCCCAGCGCTTGGCGGCCGAGGGCAAGGACATCATCAACCTCGGCATCGGTCAGCCGGACTTCCGCACGCCGGACCATATCGTCGAGGCAGGCATCAAGGCGCTGCGCGACGGGCATCACGGCTATACCCCGGCGAACGGGATTCCGGCGCTGCGCCAGGCCGTCGCCGCCGACCTGCACAGCCGCCACGGCGTCGAGGTCAGCCCGGATCATGTTGTCGTCGTGCCCGGCGGCAAGCCGACGATGTTTTTCGCGGTGCTGATGTTCGGCGAGCCTGGCGCCGAGATCATGTATCCCAATCCGGGCTTTCCGATCTACGAGTCGGTGATCAAATACAGCGGCGCCACGCCGATTCCGATCGCGCTGGAGGAGGCGAACGGGTTCGCCTTCAATGCGGAGGCATTGCTGGCCCAGATCACCCCCAGAACTCGGCTGATCATCATCAACAGCCCGGCCAACCCGACCGGCGGCGTCACCCCGAAGGCGGAGATTGATCGCCTTGTCGCCGGGCTGATGGATCACCCCCACGTCGCCATCCTGTCGGACGAGATCTATAGCCAGATGCTGTATGACGGGCGCGAGCATGTCAGCCTGCTGCAATATCCGGAGATACGAGACCGGCTGATCATGCTGGACGGCTGGTCCAAGACCTATGCGATGACCGGCTGGAGGCTGGGCTATGCGGTTTGGCCGCAACAGCTGGTCGATCATGCGATCCGGCTGTGCATCAACGACCACTCATGCGTCAACGCGGCGACCCAGCATGCCGGCATCGCCGCACTGACCGGCCCTCAGGATGCGGTTCACGAGATGGTGGCGGCCTTCGACGAGCGGCGCCGGATCATCGTCTCCGAGCTGAACCAGATCCCAGGCTTTCGCTGTGCCGATGCCGCCGGCGCCTTCTATGCCTTCCCCAACATCGAGAGGACCGGGCTGACCGCGCGCGAGGCGCAGGACCGCTTCCTGAGTGAGGTCGGCGTCGCCACCGTCGCCGGCACCAGTTTCGGCGCCTGGGGCGAGGGCTACCTGCGGTTTTCCTACGCCAGCAGCATCGACAATATCCGCGAGGCGATCCGGCGGATCAAAGGGTGTTTATGACGTAAAGGCGGGTTGGCAACGCCGCGCTCACATTCACCCCCATGGTATTGAGCGGCATCTGGCGGAGGCCCGTTTGGCCAAAAATCGCTCCCTCACGGGCGCATCAAGATCAGCTTGCACCGCCAAGTTGTGCGACGGCGCCCAGCATGACTTCGGCACCGGTAACCAGGTCGGCCTCGGCGGTGTCTTCCTCGAAGCTGTGGCTGATGCCGCGGATCGACGGCACGAAAAGCATCGCCGATGGCATCAGCTTGGCGACATTGGTGGCATCGTGGAGCGCGCCTGATGGCATGCGGCGCCAGCGGCCCGGCGCCACCTGATCCGCGGCGGTGGCGAGCGCCTGACACAGCCGTCGTCGAACTTGCGGGGCTGGACGGGAATGCCCTGATCGAGCGTACAGCCGAGCCCGCGTTCGGCTGCAACTGCCTCAGCGGTCTGGCTGACGATCGTTGCCATCCGGGCCATACGATCGGCTTCGCCGTCGCGCCACTGGACTGAGAACCTGGCCCGCCCCGGAACGATCGAGGGCGCGCCGGGCTGGATCTCGACATGGCCGATGGTCCAGACGGTGGTCGGCGTCGCCACAGCGGCGAGCGCTTCGTTTAAGCGCGCATTGAAGGCGGAAAGGCCCTGGAAGGCATCGCGGCGGTGGTCCATTGGCGTGGTGCCGGCGTGGTTCTGTTCGCCCTGGTAGGTGACGAACATGCGGCCGATCCCAACGATCGATTCAACAACACCCACAGCCTCGCCGGCGAGATCGAGCCATAGGCCTTGTTCGATATGGGTTTCGATGAAACCGAAGAAGCGGGCAGGGTCGACAAATCCTGGTCCGGCGAGATGGGCCATGCGCGCCCGGGCGGTGGCGAAGGTCTCGCCCGAGAGGTCCTGGAGTTGGTCGGCGTCCCGAAGCGTCAGCCCGCCAGACCAGATTTTACTTCCGGTGAGGACGCCGAACCGGCCCTCCTCGTCCTGAAAGGAAACCACGGCGACGGGCACGTGATCGCGTGCGGCACGGCTTACCTCGAGCCCCGAGATGACGCCGTAAGCACCGTCAAGCCAGCCGCCTTCAGGTTGGGTGTCAGAGTGTGAACCCATCATCAGGCAGGGGCCGGGACCCGGTGGCAAGCCAAACAGATTGCCCGCCGCATCAAATACCGGCTCGAGCCCGGCCTCACGCATCATCGAAGCCAGCCACTCGCGGGCGGCAATGTCGGGGGCCGAGAATGCCGGGCGGACGACACCGGTGCCGTGGCGCCCGAAGCTGCGCAGATGGTGGAGGTCGGCAAGGAGGCGAGTCGGCTCGATCTGCATGAGACACTCCCTGAGCGGCTGGCGCCGGGGTTTTGGCGCGGGCACGGTTATTACCCTGATGGGATGCGGCAGAACGGCAGGATGCCCATCGACGCCACATCAACGTTGGAGCATGGCGGCGATGCGATCCGTTTTCCACTGGATTCTGCCCACCGATCGGCGTTGAGTTTCCGAGCGGGCCTGCGGTGGCGGGGTCTGGACGTAGGGATTGCGACGATGGCCAGGGCTTCAGACGTTTTCACCGTCCCGGCAGGGCACGGTACTGCGCTGGTCCTGGCGGTGGAGCTTGTCAATATATTCGGGACCCAGGCCGTCGACACTTGGGCATTTTGCGTATCCGGTCCGACCGAGTTCCTGTCGATGGAGCACACGCGGTCCAGGCTGAGCCGGACGATACCACGGGTTGGCGATACGCTGTTCACAACCCAGCGCCGGGAGTTCCTGACTTTGACCGGGGACACCTCGCCGGGCATCCACGATAGTCTGCTATGCGCCTGCAGCCCGGAGCTGTATCGCGAGCTTGGCTGCGCCGACGGCCATCGAAGCTGCCAGGGGAACCTGCACGAAGCGCTGGCGTCGGTTGGTATCGCGATTGGCCAAACCCCGGCGCCGCTGAATTTGTTTATGAACGTCGCGGTTGGTTCGGGCGGCGAGGTGATCCGACGCGATGCGCGATCTGGCCGACAAGAAGATCGATGGCATCGTAACCGACTCGATAGCAGCCGCATACGGTATTTAGAACTCCGGGCTGCCGATGACGATCGTGCCCGGATATCTGAGCCGGAGCCAGAAAGGTTCCGCCCGCCGGCCATCATCAGCCTGCCGGGCACTGACGCGCGGCTGTGGCGTGGGCTGGGCATTCCGGCATTTGTCTACGGCATCACCCCGTTCAACGTGGCGATGGCGGATGAATATGTGGATATCGAGGAGGTTTTTCACGTGCTGAAAACACATACTCTGTCGGCATTCGGCTATCTGATGGCGGGTGCCCCGGCATGAGCGGCTTTCTGCCGGTCGACAGTCTGGACAGCCCGCGGTTTTGCGGGCTGGCGACTTTCATGCGGCTGCCCGAGGCGCAGCCGGGAGCGCGGTTGGATGCGGCTATCCTGGGGCTGCCGTCTGATTCCGGGTCGCCGTTCCGCACTGGCGCGCGGTTTGGGCCGCAGGCGGTGCGGGCGATGTCGGTGATGCTGCGGCCAATCAATCCCTACCGAGGACATGTCAACGTGTTCAAACGGCTGGCGGTGGCGGATGCCGGGGATGCGAGCGCGGTGCCGGGATACCTCGAGGAATCGCTCGAAAGGCTTGAGGCGTCGCTCGATGCGCTGACCTCGAACGGGGTCGTGCCGATCTCGCTGGGCGGCGACCATTCGGTCTCATTGCCGGCGCTGCGTGCCGTAGCGCGGCGGCATGGGCCGTTGTCGCTGGTGCACTTTGACGCGCATTCGGACACCTGGCGCAGCTATTTCGGCGGCAAGAAATACTCCGCCGGCACGCCGTTCCGGCGCGGTGCCGAGGAAGGGATCATTGACCCGGCAAGCTCGATCCAGTTGGGGATGCGCGGGTCGCTGTTCCGGTGGCGGGAGGTCGGGGATATCGGCTGGCACCGGGCCAGTCGCTTCGCGTTGGGCCGGGGCCGGAAGCGGTGTTCGCATATCTGGCGGTTCGCGGCGGTCTTGATCTGGCGCCGGTCTTTGGCAGCCGGTCGTTTCATGCGCGATCGGGGCTTGGCGGGACCGGCATGGGTGCGCTGGGCGGAGACGCGACGATACCAATCCAAGGTCTGGTGGCACCGGAGTTGGCGCTGATCGATCCGATGCCGCATGGCCCGGCGGCCATTGCCGTGTTGCCGGGACCGCAGATTGATCATATTGAGCCCGCGTCATGGGCGGCGTTTCTGGAGAGCGCCTGGGCCATTGGCGCGCGGTCGGACCGGATGGGTATTCGGCTTGATGGGCCAGTGCTGAGACATTCGGACCGGGGCTACAATATCGTCTCCGACGGGATCGCGCTTGGCAGCGTCCAGCTTCCCGGCGATGGATGCCCGATCGTGCTTGGCGCTGATCGGCAGACGACAGGCGGCTACACAAAGATCGCAGTGATTTCACGGGCGGATATGTTCCGATTTGTCCAATTTCCCGCCGGGGCGACGGTGCGGTTTCGCTGCTGTTCGCTCGACCAGGCTGTCAGGTCGCTCCGAACGCTTGGCACCTGTCTGGATAAGTTGCGTCTTTCCCCCGCAGATCGAAATCTGGACAGCGAGACGCTGCTCTCGCACAATCTGATCGATGGTGTTGTACTCGGATGAGGCATTAATGCGGAGGATAAGCTCTGAAAGAGCAAACCGCACAGTTTTCGCGCTGATCGAGGGCACTGGCCCGAGCCCACGGGAGGCGATCAGGCGGATCAGCTGTTCGGGTCCGAAACTGGCTCGAATGGGCAATTTCAGATAAACTGCGCTAACCTAGCGCGCTGACCATTTCGGGCTCAAGCCGACTAGGACAGAGGAGGAGATAAAATATGCCGCTTTTTATGTATCAGGCCGCTTACACCCCTGAATCCTGGGCCGCGCAAATGAAGGCCCCGAAGAACCGCGTCGAGACTGTGGCGCGCACGGCGTGCAAGGCTGCAGGAGGCAAGCTCGTCGGTGCGTGGCTTTGCTTCGGCGACTATGACTTTGTCATCATCGCCGATGCGCCAAACAATGAGAGCATGGCGGCGGTTGCGATTGCTGTGGGTGCCGGGGGGGCGATCAAGGCCAGCAAGACGACGGTGTTGATGACGGCGGCGGACGGCGTTGCGGCCCTCAATAAAGCGCAGGGAGTTGCGAAGGTCTATAAGCCAGCCCGATAGCCAATCGTGAAGTCCTGGAAGCGTTGAAATAGCTCTGTAGCCGCTCTGGAGCGGCTGCGGACAACCCGGTTCCGGATGGCCTCTTCCGCATGTTAACCCAACTCGGACGAATGACAGGTTTCGGTTTTACACCTAGACGCTCACGAAAGGACGATCGCAAGAGGACATTCACAGCCGGCACGCTGCACACACACGGTCGAACCTGAATGCTCACTGGACCGGAATTGAGAACGCCGGTTGCATCCCGCCATGGGCCGGCTGCTTCGCCGGGAAGCCCAGCGCCACCTGGAGATGCTTGGAATTGTGGTCAACGGCGCGCGCAGGTTCCGCCGACTTCACGTCGTCGAAGCCCGGCAGACATTTGAGGCATCGAAATTGCGCGTGCTCTATGCCTCTTTGTGTCTGAGTTTGCCGATGCGCTCAGTCAACCATGTGGTCCACTCTGCGGCTGCCTCGTTTCCTTCGAAGCGGTAGCGGTCGACTGTCACAACATACTCGTTGATCACTGGCGCCATCCGTGGCGAAGCGGCGATTATTTGCGGGTGCAGGACATAAAGCCCGATCATCGTCGCCGTCACCACCGACACGAGCGTGAACCCGGTCATGAAGGCCCCGGATTTCTCGCGCCGCTCTTTCGCGCGACGGAGCTTATTGACTCGCGTGTCGTGCGAGCGGCGCAATTTGGCGGCGTTGTAGCCCCGCGGCGCTGAAGGCCCCTTGGCCGACCGTACCGCGTTGGTCAGGTCGTCGATCTGGGACTGTAGCAGATCGAGTTCATCGCTATCGTCGTACGTGCCGTCGCGCATGGACTGCTCCGGTGTGACCGGCGCCACATGCTCTTCAAGATCCGGCTCAGTTGTCACATCGGCATCTTCCTCGGCATCCGACAGCATTTTGCGAATCGCCGCCATCTTATCGTCCTGGTTACCACTCGCCTGTTGTGGAGTTGGGCTGGACGTCTCAATTTCGCATTCGGTTCGCTGGGCGTTTTGCGTATCTCCAGCATCTTCAGCCGACAGCGCGTGAGATGATGCGCGGAACTCGGCGTAATCGCTGACGATCGAATCGGCCCGGCCGCCGTCGTCGTCGTCGAGGTTTAAGAACAGGTCGCCAAATAGATCACCGGTCTGGGTGTTGTCCTCCCGGTATTTGTCCGAGCGGAACGGCCGTTCAATGTCGCCGCCGCTGGCATCGGTCTCACCACTGGTAATCATATCATGTACTCCGCAATTGATCGACTCTCACTACACATCTAAAATATACACGTGCCGAGCCAGGCAATCAACTTAAAGTTGATATTATTTTAATTAGTTGCGTTTTTCCTGATCAAGGAGAATCAATTGGCAAGCGGAAAGTTTTATATAGAAACTATTCTATTTTTATCAGATATTAATTGTACTTTGACGCCTGCCACCTCAATGAATTGCCACCCAAACTGCGCCCAATCCTACGGCGGCTATCAGCGAGCTCGCCTCAATCCGCTACAAACATCCGTTCAATCTGGGCGAACACCAGATCGAGAGCACTGCTGCCGGTGAATTGAGGGTGTAAACCTGACCACGGTGATCAGATCGAAAGCATCAGAAGAATGAGGGACGGAGCGACCCGTAAAAGCATAACGAAAAATGGAGGGCGCCAGTTTGGCGACCTCCTTTGATACTCGCAAGTCCAAAGACCATGGAGACGGCTTGTCCCGCCCGCTTAGTCCTTGTGCGTCTGGAAGTTTCCTTTCTTGAGGATATTCTCCACGAAGAGAACGATATCGCCGTTGCCGTTCCTGACCAAGATCCGTGCCGTATCATTGCCGCCGGGCTCGCCCTCATCCACGAGGATGAAGTCGACGGTCGCGTTCAAGTCAGTGGTGCCGCCAGTCTTCAGCCTGCCGGTACCGGAGCCGTTGAAGGTATCGGAGGGCGAAGAAGCCGGCGGTGCTTGGATGATGTCGGGATCCTCGGTGCAGTTCGCGGCGGTCAGGTCCAGCAGATGGAATGAATTGCCTGGCCAGTTGATCTGGAAGTTGTTCGGATCGCGCAGGTCGCATTGGAGCTGCAATCCCTTGGTGATGCGAACGTCTTCGACCGTGAAGTTGCTGCCGCCGCCGGTGATCCGGCCGTCAAGCGTCGGCGGAACCTCCTCGCGAACGGCGAGTCCGGCGCCGGACCAGTCCAGGGACGCCTCGAGATCCCCGGTGTTTAACCGGTCTTCCGACAGGATCTGAATGGTCAGCATGGTGGTGCCGGCCGGAATATTGACGGAAATGTTCACGGTATCCCATTCGCCGCCATCGTTGCTGCCCAGCAGGTTGTTCAATTCCACGGTCGTGCCGCCGGGGCCGTTGGTGGTGATCTCGATCACACTCGAACGATCCCTGTCGTCAGCAACGCTATGGACGAACAGGACGAGGTCCGCCGTGCGGTCGACTGCACTGACCGGAAAATTAAACTCTGCGCGACGGTAGTATCCACTGGATTCGAACCAGTGCTGACGGCGAGATCGTTGCCGTCCCTGACCTGAATCTCCGGGATCGGAGAAACACCGTCGTCGTAAATCACAAACAGGCCGGCGCCGTTGCTGGCCTTGTCACAGTCCAGGCCGTCCACGGCGAGTGAATTCATTCCGTCGGTAACCAGGCCAAGGCCGGTTATGTCCGCGCGGAACGTGGCGCCCTGGGCGCTCCCGAAGAATAACGTCGGCCCGCCGATTCCGGCCATCGGGTTGCCGGTGACAGGGTTTCCATCCACCGTGATGTCGTTGTCCTGGTTGCCGGCTGTGGCAAATCAACCCCAGTAGATCAGAGTCTGCTCGACCGATGCGCCGATGGGGACATCGATATTGATCGTGCCGGGCCCGTCCCTTAGTCCAATGCTGGCGCCAACGATCCCGGTGCCGGACCCAATAGCTATGCTTGGTGTCCCCAGGGATTCAGTCCCATCCGCCCATGCCGCCGCAGCACCGAGCGTGACGCCCAGGCCGAAGAGCGTTGCGGGAAATAGTTGAGTTCTCATTCTTGCCTCCCATCGATATTTGGAGTTGGCGCCAGAACCAGCTGGACGCAAACGTTAAAGATGGCGCAGGGGCATCAGCGAAATTTATGGCAAAATTAGCCACTAAGGAATTCCGATCGTTCAATTCGCCAATCCACATCGCACCCACACCAACATTCAACGCTATTCCCAAGCTCGCACGACCGAAACTTCACGCGGAACATCGCTTTCAGTCCTATTAGTAACAACCCAGCACAACCCTAGATTGTATCTTTGTCAAGATTCTTCCGTTACCCACTCTGATCAGTCGGAAATCTCCCGATGACCATTTGCAGTCGAGAAGGATGAATTCGAGCCGAATCCGGTAGTGCGATGGGGCGACGACAACGGCAGGCGGTTCCTTTGGAGGGACAGCGAGGTCTCCTGTTGGCACAAAGCCGTGACTCGCGCGAATGCGCCGGAACACCCCCCTCAAAAATCCACTTGATCTCCGCCCTTCAGGGCCAGCATCTCGCGGGCCTCGTCCGGGGTGGCAATCTCGAGCGACAGGTCTTCGAGGATGCGGCGGATCTTGGCGACCTGGGAGGCGTTCGAAGGGGCCAGTTCGCCTTTGCCGAGATATAGGCTGTCCTCCAACCCGACCCGCATATTGGCGCCCATCGTCGCCGCCATGGTGCAGAGCGGCATCTGATGCCGGCCTGCCGCCAGAATGGACCACTGGTAGTCGTCGCCGAACAGCTTGTCGGCCATCCGGCGCATGTGCATCACGTTCTCGGGGTCCGGCCCGATGCCGCCGAGGATGCCGAAGACGGTCTGGACGAACAGCGGTGGATTCACCAGTTTGCGGTCGAGGAAATGGGCTAGATTATAGAGATGCCCGACATCGTAGCATTCGAACTCGAACCTGGTGCCGCAACCCTCGCCAACCTCCTTCAGGACGCGCTCGATATCGCCAAACGTGTTCTTGAAAATTGCTTCCTTCGAGTCCTCCAGATGCTTGCGCTCCCAGGGGTGGTTGAAGGTCTGGTAGCGGTTCAGCATCGGGTAGAGGCCGAAGTTGATCGAGCCCATGTTGAGCGACGCCATCTCCGGGCGGGTGCGCTTGGCGGCGGCGATGCGGTCGTCCAGGGTCATGCCCTGGCCGCCGCCGGTGGTGATGTTCACGACGGCGTTGCACTGCTGCTTGATCCGGGGAAGGAAGCGCATGAACAGGTCCGGGTCGCCCGAGGGCTTGCCGGTTTCCGGCTCGCGCGCATGCAGATGCAAGATGGCAGCACCGGCCTCGGCAGCGGCGACCGAAGATTCGGCGATCTCGTCGGCGGTTACCGGCAGGTGGGGCGACATTGTCGGGGTGTGGATCGATCCGGTCACCGCGCAGGTTATGATCACCTTGCTATTCGTCTTGGCCATTGTTGCCTCCCCAGCTCATTGATTGATGCACGGATCATCGCAGTGGACTATCGCAGACGGGCGGGCGCCAGCATAGCCTTGTCGAGCCCGCGCGCGATCAGATCCTGCGGCAGATCCCCGGTGGCGATCAAGGACGCAACCACCCGCGACAAAGCCGGCGAGGTTTGGATGCCATAGCCGCCCTGCCCCGCCAGCCAGAAAAACCCGTCAACCCCGGGCTCGAAGCCGACAACCGGGATTTTGTCGGCGACGAAGCTGCGTAGGCCGGCCCATTTGTTGACCAGATGGCGCACGGTCAGGTTGGTGGCGCGCTCGATCCGGTCGACACCGATCGCCAGGTCCAACTCCTCGGGCTGCGCGTCGCAGGGCGGTGACGGGGTCTCGTCGGCGGGCGAGCCGAGGATGCGGCCGGCCTCCGGCTTGAAGTAGAACTGCTCGTCGATGTCGATGGTGGCGGGCCAGGCCGAGATATCCGCGCCCTCAGGTGGATCGAAGGTGAAGGCGGTACGCCGCTTCGGTACCAACCCGCAGGGGCGAACCCCGGCGAGCCCGGCGATCACGTCGCACCAGGCACCGGCGGCGTTGACGACGATGGGTGCTGCGAAGCGCCCGGCGCGGGTATCGGCGACCCAGACGCCACCCTGCCGCGACAGATCACGAACCTCGGCATCGGTTACCAGCTGCCCGCCGCGGTGGCGCAGTCCCCGGAGGAACCCGCCATGAACCGCATGAACGTCGATATCCTCGGCGCCAGTTTCATGAATCGCCGCGGCGACATAGTCCGGGTTCAGAGCAGGGTTCAACGCGATCGCCGCAGCTGCGTCGATCCGGTGGGCCGGCTTCGCGGAAACCGGTGTTTGGTCGAGCATAGCCTCCAGCGCGCCGATCTGGTCCTTGCGGGCAATGAACAATGTGCCGCGCGCGATCAGCAGAGGATGGTCGCCGAAATCTTCTGGTGGAGCCTCGAAAAACGCGCGGCCCGCCGTGGTCAATGTGCGAATCGTCAAGTTGCCATAACTCTCGGTGAATAACGCCGCGGAGCGACCAGTGGTGTGGTAGCCTGGTTGGCTCTCCTGCTCCAGCAGAGTCACCCTGGCGCTGGCGGACAGTGCACAGGCCGCCGAGGCTCCGGCGATTCCCGCGCCAATTACAAGGATATCACAGGTTTGCGTCACATTCTTCACTTTCGGAATTACAAAGGGGGCCATAACCGGTTTCGGCGCGCAGTATCATTGCACGGATCGCTGTTGTGCAATCCCGAAATCCTTGATTAGATGTGGCACGAACATCGGCCTGCACACGCTTTGGCCCGATAGCATTAAAAGGCAGACAGTGCCTGGACCACTCAAAGGGAGATAGCGCTATGAGAACATCACTGAGCCTGGCACTAACGGCATCGGTCGCCGTGCTGGCGTTGACTGCCGGCACCGCATCAGCGGTCGATTGCCCGATCAAGATCGGCGGTATCGCGCCGCTTTCCGCACCCGGCACCGTTGTCGGCGGCGAGGCGATGCGCGACGCGATGCTGATCGCCGAGGAAGATATCAATGCAGCGGGCGGCTTGCTCGGCTGCGATGTCAAAGTTGTTATCGGCGATAGCGAGGGTCTGCCCGAGAAGGCCAAGGCGCTCATGGAGAAGCTGATCACCCAGGACGGCGTGGTCGCGGTTGGCGGTGGCTATCACAGCTCGGTTGGCGTCGCGTCGAAGGACGTTGCGAATGCCCGCAGCATCCCGGTCGTCTATGCCGAGACCTGGAACGACACCATTACCGGCGACAAGCAGAAGTTCATCTTCCGCATTGCCCCGCTAAGCTCGTGGGCCTCGTCGATGATTTGGAAGTTTGCGGTGACCGTGCCTGGCATCAAGAAAGTCGCGATCCTGACCGAGAACACCGATTACGGTATCCCGGCGGCACAGGAGACCACCGACGGGCTGGCCTCGGCCGGCATCGCGGCGGTGACCTTCTCGGTCGATATCGGCACTCAGGACTATGCCGGCATCGTCGAGCGGATCAAGGCCGAGAGCCCGGACATGATCATCACTTTGGCGACCGGCGAGGCGGCCTATAACTTTACCCAGCAGGCAGCGGATGCTGGCATTGGGCCGCAGGATCTGCCGTTCCAGACCGGTCAGGACGCGCTCGAGAGCGGCGCCTTCTGGCGCAACGTGCCAGATGGCAAGTACGCGTTCATTCAGCGCATCGGCGTGCCGGAGAACCTGTTCAACGCCAAGGGAGCAGCCTTCGCCGCGGCCTATAAGGCACGCACTGGCAAGTCTGCGGTCGAGAGCTATGCGATGGAAGCCTACGACTCGATCGCGATCCTCGCCCAGGCAATCACCGAGGCCGGGTCGACCGATGGCGACGCCATCGTGGCAGCGCTTGAGGGCATCACTCACGAGGGAACGCTGGGCACGATCACCTTCCCCTATGGCACGAGCAAGGACCCGAGCGTCGACGGCCATGGCGACGAGTGGTGGCATCAGTGGCCGGATGTGGCGCTGACGATGATCCAGTACCAGGTCGAGGGGCAAAGCTCGGCTGACGCCGCGATTGTCTATCCGGATGCCTACAAGACCGGCGAACCGATTTTTGTGGGCAAGTAAGCGGCACAGACTTCCGAACCGAGAACACCGCCGGGGCATAGGACCGCCCCGGCGGAATTTTTCAGAAACAGTGGGACTGAACCCACCGGTCAACGGGGCGGCGCGTGGAATTTCCCGACATCTTTTGGGGCGTCATTGCCTGGATGATTCTATGGGGCGTGGTCGGCAGCATCGCCATCCGCCGCCGGTATCTCCAACACGATCTCGACACCTCGAATGCCGGTTTCGTGGGCGCGACGGTTGGGGCCGCAACTGGCCCGGTGGGACTGATTCCGCTGTGGCTCAATACCCCTGAATTGGGTGGCCGACTGGTCGTTCTGCCGGCGATCGTAGCGGTTCTCCTCGTCGTCGGCGCCTTCGCCATCGCCGATCCTTCGAACAACTGCGTCGCCAGCGGGTCGTTCGTCGCCTCGCAGTTCACCAATGGCCTGATCATCGGCATCATCTATGGCTTCATGGCGCTGGGCCTGACGCTGATCTTTTCGATCCTGGGCATCGTCAGTTTCAGCCATGGCGAGTTCTACATGATCGGCGGCATGCTGGTGTATTACATCACCGCCGTTTGGTTCCCCGGCATCAATCCTTTGCTGGCAATCGCAATGGCTTGCGCCGCGGTTTTCGCCCTGGGGGCAGCGTTTGAGCGGCTATTCCTTACCCCAATGTACCAGGGAAAAATCGATCGGCCGGTCGAATATGGTATCCTGATCACCTTTGGCCTGGCCTTTACGCTGCAATATTTTGTGCAGGCAACGGCCGGTGCCAATCCGGTGAAGGTGCAACGTTTCTTCGATTTTCCGAAGATTAGGTTGCCCTCGACCGAAGACCCGTGGCTGATCAAGACCAGCCGCGGCAATCTTGAACTGTTCGACACCGTCTCAATCTCGAATCCACGCTTCACCGCCGCTGTCGCCTGCATCATGGTGTTACTGGCGCTGCTGTATTTTTTGCACCGGACCTGGACCGGCAAGGCGCTGCGCGCCGTCAGCCAGGACCGCGAGGCCGCCGCCATCGCCGGGATTAATCCTGACCGTATGAACATGCTGGCCTTCGCGATGGGCGCGATGATTGCGGCGCTGGCCGGTTCGCTGCTGGTGCAGGCATTC
Organism: Thermohalobaculum sp.; assembly: GCA_035527255.1. Taxonomy (GTDB): domain Bacteria; phylum Pseudomonadota; class Alphaproteobacteria; order Rhodobacterales; family Rhodobacteraceae; genus Thermohalobaculum. Next base: position 21,469 of record DATLAW010000150.1, read on the forward strand.
TCCTGGCTCCCGCAGGTCGGCAACATCCCGGCAATGCGGTCTTTCGTCATTGTCGTGCTCGGTGGACTTGGCTCGTTGCCCGGCGCTTTTCTGGGCGGCATCATTGTCGGGCTGGTCGAGGCGGCGGGCACTGGCTGCATCCCCGATGCCCAGAAAGCGGCGTCCTACATTCCGGCCTACGGCATGGTGGTGCTGACGCTGACGCTGCTGCTGCGCCCAACTGGCCTGTTCGGCCGCCGGTTCGCCGGCGGCACGCACGGGAAGGTCTAGATGCGCCAACAAGTACCCTACCTGATGGGCGTCGGCCTGCTGGCCCTCTTCGTGGCGTTCCCGTTTGTCTACTCGGCGGGCGACTACGACTACATCATGCATATCATGATCACTGCCTTCTTCTACGCGATCCTGGCGTCGAGTTGGTCGATGCTGGCGGGATATGCCGGGCAGTTCTCGTTCGGCCATATCGGCTTCATGGGGATCGGCGCCTACACAACGGCAATGTTCAGTCACTACTTCTATCTGACCGGCGCGCCGACCGGGCTTTGCACCGAGTATCAGTTTGGCGCCACCTGGCTGGTTATCGTCAACCCGATTGGCGTGACCTCGACAACCCTGACCCAGGATTGCCTGCGTCAGGCGATTGATGTCTGGGGCGGCACGGTCGAGGTGACGTCGATGCCGGTCTGGCTCGGGATTACCTTGGGCACGATCATGGGTGGCGTGTTCGGGCTGATGGTCGGGCTACTCGTCCTGCGCCTGCGGGCCGCCTATCTGGCGCTGTTCACGCTGGGTTTTGCCGAGATCCTAAAGGCGACGATCAGCGCCGAGATTGAGATAACTCGGGGCCAGGCCGGGATGGAGATGCCGGCGCTGTTCGAGAACGGGGTCACTATCTTCGGCCGCTTCTACTCCAAGACCGACAAGGTGCCGCCCTATTTCGTGATGTTCGCACTGTTGCTGGTCTGCCTGTCGATACTGGCCTGGCTGTCGCACTCGAAGTTCGGCCTGTTCGTGCGGGCGCTGCGCGAGGACCAGGATGCGGCGGCGGCTCTGGGGGTGAATACTACCCGCTACAAGGTGCTGGTTTTCGTGATTACCACGATGATGGCGGCGGCGGCCGGCGGCGTGCAGGGACACTATGTCGGCATCGTCACCCCGAACAGCCTGTTCCTGCTGCAGATGAGCCTGGTCGTCGCCATGGCGGTAATCGGCGGGGTCGAGAGCTTCATCGCCGCGGCAATCGGCGCCATCATCATCGAGTTCGCGCTGGAGATGTTGCGCAACAGTTTCTACATCGGCGGCTTTGAGGTTGATATGACGCTGTGGCGGCTGGTGATCTTCGGCATCCTGCTGATGTTGACGCTGCGCTTCGCCCGCAATGGGCTGATCGCCCCGATCATCAATTATTTTGCCCGCGGCCATGTCGCTGGTGAAACAGTCGCGAAACGCGATGCTGCCAGCGAAGCGGGGTTGGTCAAATGATCAAGCTGGTGGTCAAGGACCTGCACAAGCGGTTTGGCGGCCTCCATGTGCTGAAGGGGGTGACCTTCGAGGTCAACGGACCCGAACTGATCGGCCTGATCGGGCCGAATGGCGCCGGCAAGACCACGCTGACCAACATCCTTGACGGAGCGATCACCCCGAACAGAGGCACGGTCTATCTGAACGGCCAGCGGATCGACCAATTCCAGCCCTACGAGGTGGCGCGGGCCGGGCTGGGTCGCACTTTCCAGGTAACCCGCTCGTTCCGCCGCATGAGCGTGCTGGAGAACCTGTATGTCCCGGCGCTGGCGATGGGCCGGCCGGACAACAACAAGGCGATCCACGAAAAGGCCATGGGGGTGCTGGAGTTCCTGACCATGGACCACCTGCGCAACGAATATGCGCAGGCGCTGTCGGGTGGGCAGCAGAAGCTGTTGGAGTTGGGTCGTCTGTTGATGCTGGACCCTGATGTCGTCATTCTCGACGAGCCGTTTGCCGGTGTGCATCCGCGACTGATGGAGATCATCTACGCCTATATCCGGCGGGTGAATGAGGCGGGCAAGGCGATCATCATCATCTCGCACCAGATGGATTCGATCTACGCCCTCAGCCAGCGCCTGCTGGTGCTGAACTACGGCGATCTGA
>DATLAW010000151.1:0-22952 GCA_035527255.1 Thermohalobaculum sp.
TAGCGGATGATCGCAATCACCACCCCTGTCACCAACCCGACAACCAATGCATCGGCGAGCTGTTCGACCGGATGCATCCGCAGCGCTGTGATCGGTGTCATGACCTCGGCGGAATGGTGGACCTTGTGGAATTCCCAGAGGAACGGAACCACATGGAACATGTAATGGGCCCACCAAACCGCCGCATCGATTACGATCAGCAGCAGCAGAGTACAGATCAGCGTGATCCAATGGGACGACCCGACACCCACGCCGGCAGGCCCAAAAACCGAGGTCAACAGACCGGCGGCGCCCTGTTCCCAAGCAGCCGACGAAATTATGATCGACCCATAGATCGATGCCGCCAGCATCTGGCTGACGATGAAATAACCATAGTCGGTCATGGCCGACGGATGGGTCAGGATATCTTTCGGCAGCAGCCACCCGATCAGCCCCACCGATTGCAATTTGTCCGTCTTCTTCCGGGTATAAAAATAGGCCCCAATCGCAATAACCAATGCCGTAAACTGGTAATAAATGCTTTGAGCATTCTTGGGCTCAAGCAGTATGGCAACCGGTGCCATCAATACATCAGTTATCTCCTGAGAGATCATTTTCCAGACTTCCCCTGCTCCTCAGCAACGCGGAGTATACAATTTTTATGGTGTAGTCGGCAATCTCGTCGCCAGGGATCGCCAAACGATTAGCATCGACTGTGGCGCAAAAGGGCAACTGCTGGTCCAGGTTCCGAGTTGTCCAAAGGTCAAAAACGGCCGATCAGGTCAGGGTCATAGGGCGTGCCCTGATACACCTCGTTGATCCAGTTGCCGAACAGCAGATGCGCATGGCTGCGCCAGCGGTTCTCCGGCACACGTGACGCATCATCGCCGGGATAGTAGTTCTCCGGCAGCCGGATCGGCACCCCATTGGCCAGATCGCGCTGGTATTCCTCGCCCAGCGAGGTTGTGTCGTATTCGATGTGATTGAACATATAGAGCGCCCGGTGACCCGTGTCCTCGATCAAACATGGCCCGGTATCCGGCGCGCTCATCAGCACGTTCAACCCACGGCCCGAAGGCAGATCAGCCTCGCGGATCTCGGTCCAGCGGCTGACCGGGATGGTGAAGTCATCCGAGAACCCGCGCAGATACGGCGACCCCGGCGCGCAGTTGCGGTGCCGGAAGCAGCCGAACGCCTTGGTCGCCAGTGTATGCTTTGGCACCCCGTGGAAATGATGCAGCATCGCCTGCGCCCCCCAACAGATGGCGAAGGTCGCCTGGGTATGGGTCTGGGTCCAGTCGAACACCTGCGCCAGCTCGTCCCAGTAGTTCACCTCCTCGAACTCCAGCAACTCGATCGGCGCGCCGGTGATGATAAAGCCGTCAAACTTGCGTGCCCTGGCCTCGGCGAAGGTGGTATAGAACGCCTCCATATGCTCGGCCGAGGTGTTTTTCGACTGGTGGTCGGTCATCCGGATCAACGTCAGCTCGATCTGCAACGGCGTCGCGCCGACCAGCCGGGCGATCTGGGTCTCGGTACGGACCTTGTTGGGCATCAGGTTCAACAGCCCGATCTGCAACGGCCGGATGTCCTGGCGGGTGGCAGCCTCCTCCGACAACACCATCACCCCCTCGCGCTTCAGCACGTCATGGGCGGGCAGGGATGCGGGGATCTTGATCGGCATATGGCCTCGCCAATTATTATGGTCAGTCATGGCTTTGCGGAACGCCTCACTTAAGGCGCAGGTGCACATCGTGCAAGTTCAGCGCCGCTGGATTGCCTCGGCGATCAGCGCGTCGAAGTCGGCGGGTGTGTGCAGCGCCTCGATCTCGGCCGCCTCGACCGTCACGCCCCAGCGCGCGGCAATGGCGTCGTAGCGCGGCAGCCGGTGGGCCAGCAGGCGGCGGAAACCCGAGGCCATGAACCGGTCCGGATCGACGCTGTCGCCAGCGGTGCCGGTCTCGTCCAGGTAATCGGCCCAGACATCGCGCAAAAAATCCTCCGGATAGTACATCGGCTTTGGCGCCTTCTCGAAGCGCCGGGCCAGTTCGTCCGCCGCCGCCTCGGTGCCGCGGATCTGCACCAATAGCACATGGCGCGCCAGCATCTCGAGCACCTGATCGGCCGGGTCGGCGGTATCGACGACCTCGCAGATCGAGCCGCCGGTGTCGCACATGAAGTGCGAATAGCCGTAGATCTCGCGCGCCTTGTCGATGAACAGCGGCGTATCGCACAGCGCCGCGATCTCGGCCTCGCGGTGCTGGCGCTGGCGCCGTACATACTCCTCGAACGGGATACCGCCCTTCGCCGGATCGCCCGGTTTGCCGAGATAGGTCGATAACGGCGCCAAATTGTCGAACGAGATATTCGAGGCGATGTAGATCGAGTCGGTCCGCAGCAATTGCCGCAAGAATGGATTGCGCATCGCCTCGTGCTTGAAGTTATCGACGATATGCTCGCCCATATAGCGGGTGCCGATGCGGTAATCGATCGAGTAGTGGAACCAGTCGTCCTCGCTCCGCAGCATCGCCGCCGTGCGGGTCTTGCCCAGGCCCGACATGCCGAACAGCGCCACCGCCTTCTGCGGCGCGTCGAGATAGGATTGCGGCGTTTCGTAGATCATCGGGCGGCTCCCCTTCGCAACCTGCGTTGATTAGCGCAGGTTGCGCGCCTAAAGTGCCAGCTTTCGCACCGGCGCAAATACACCGCTGGCGGCGAGGCGAATATCACCGGTCGAGGTAAATCCCACCCCGTGTTCAGTTCCCCTTTGCTTCAAGCGTGAACATGGGGCTGCGGCCAACACTTAGTTGATCGCCAAAAACCGCCCAGTTCAAAGATGTCGGGGTGAATTTCGCCAGTGGGTGTCCGCCATCGACCATAATATCGGCCGAAACCGGTGTCGCACCACAGACTGCCTCGGCGGACCAGACATATTGCGTGAGGACCATGGGGCCGGCGCCATCCATGCGGCTTGGATAATTCAGCGAGCCAGCGGCCTCGCCACAGGGGTCGTCCCCGATCGCGATCTGGACCTTCAGGATGTCCTTGCCATCGACGGTCGCGGTGCCGGTCATGCTTTTGCCATCGCGTGAAAGCGCCGTCGTTCCATGAACCCCCTGGTAACCCAAATGCGCCATTGCCGCGGTATCACCGCTATCGGCTACCCACAGGACAAACCGTCCCTTCGAGCCAGTGACCGAGTCATGGCCGGCAAAATCGACCCACACATAGCTGCGGGTATAGGGAGCGACCGTGTCGCTGCCCTGTGAGGTATAGACGTTCAACCCGCCGGTCATTCCTTCAGCAGGCTCCAGCCCCGCGGGCAGAGCGGCCCGAACCGCTGCCTCGTCCAGCGTGATGCCGATGATGATGTGCTGGTTGCCCCGGACGATCGAGGGCGCTTGCGTCGAGCCCCCGCCAAACGCCGTGACAGGGATCAAGGCAAGCGCACATACCAGACCGAGTTTCCGTGTGAAGCCAAAAGCGAAATTTATCGTGATCATGCTTGATCTCCATTTTTTCCTCGCGCAGACGATAACAACGAACCGCCAGTCAGTCTACAAATTGCGCGCGAACTGTTCGGCAATGAAATCAGAGGGTTTTTCAGGTGGTTCGGGCGTGGAGACGTACCATCGCTCACAGCTTCTGTGAAGGTGCCTCAGGCAGCAACATCCGGCGTTCGCTCAGCCAGGGGTCCAGCGCCAGCGCCTCGCGTAGCGCCTTCTGGCCCAAGGTAGTTCGTCCCTGTTGCATCAGCATGATCGCCTTGCCAGCCAGCGCCCCGAAATGCTTCGGCTCCAGTTCCAGCACTCGCTCAACATCGACCAGCGAGTCTTCGAAATTCTGCTGGAGATACAGCACGGTCGCTCGTTGGTTCCAGGCCTCCGCCCAATTCGGCGCGCGCTCGACCAGTGGGTCCAAGATCTTCATTGCTCCAGCAAAATCATACTGCCGCCGCCGCTCCATCACCTGCGTCATCATCTCGGCACTTGATTGGTCGGGCGCTTGGCTCATCCAGAACTGCATGATCTGAAATTCGATCGGATCGGCTGCTTCTTCGCTCGGTGCCGTGAGCAGGGCCTCAAACAGCCGGTCGCGTTCAATCGCCGCTTCAGCGGACAGCGGCGTCTGCGCCGCCAGATCGGCGGGTGCTGCAAGCCCTGCAATCAGGATGCAGGCGGCGATGGCGACGAAACGTTTCATGTCAATAATGATGATGGAACTGAAGGGTACGTCAACCCGCATGTCAAAATGCAAAAGAGCCCCGCCAGGGCGGGGCTCTTCAATTTCTCACCAGATATCGAAGCGATCAGCTATGCGCCAACACTGCCAAAAGCAGCAACGCCACGATGTTGGTGATCTTGATCATCGGGTTGACCGCCGGACCGGCAGTATCCTTGTAGGGGTCGCCGACGGTGTCGCCGGTGATCGCTGCATGGTGCGCGTCCGAACCCTTGCCATGGAAATTGCCGTCGCGGTCGGTGAAGCCTTCCTCGATGACCTTCTTGGCATTGTCCCAGGCGCCGCCGCCCGACGTCATCGAGATCGCCACAAACAATCCGGTGATGATCACACCCAGAAGCATCGCACCCAGCGCCGAGAACCCGGCCGCCTTGCCAGCGACCGCCTCGACCACGAAGTAGCAGACCAGCGGCGACAACACCGGCAACATCGAGGGGATGATCATCTCCTTGATCGCCGCCTTGGTCAGCATGTCGACAGCACGACCATAGTCCGGCTTCTCGGTGCCCAGCATGATACCCGGCTTCTCACGGAACTGCCGGCGTACTTCGACAACCACTGAACCCGCCGCACGGCCAACCGCCGTCATCGCCATGCCGCTGAACAGGAAGGGCAGTAAGCCACCCAACAGCAGACCGGCAACGACATAGGGGTTGGTCAACGAGAAATCGACGGTGACACCGTCGAAATATGACCCCGGCGACGCATTCTTGGCGAAGAACTTCAGATCCTCGGTGTAGGCCGCGAACAGCACCAGCGCACCCAGGCCGGCGGAACCGATGGCATAGCCCTTGGTCACCGCCTTGGTGGTGTTGCCGACGGCGTCAAGCGCGTCAGTGGTCTTGCGCACATCCTCCGGCAGGTTGGCCATCTCCGCAATGCCACCGGCATTGTCGGTGACCGGCCCGAAGGCGTCCAGCGCCACCACCAGACCGGCCAGCGCCAACATGGTGGTCACGGCGATGGCGATGCCGAACAGACCGGCCAGCTGGAAGGCCATGATGATACCGGCGATGATCACCAGCGCCGGAGCGGCGGTCGCCTCGAGCGAGATCGCCAGACCCTGGATCACGTTGGTGCCGTGGCCGGTTACCGACGCCTGGGCGATCGACTGCACCGGACGGTAGGTCGAGCCGGTGTAGTACTCGGTAATGACGATAATAGCCGAGGTGACGCCCAAGCCAACAGCGCCGCACCAGAACAGGTCCATCGCGGTGAAGGTGATACCCGGCGCGTTGAACACAGTGGCCATGCCGTCCGGGAAGATCATCGCCGTCAGCGGGTAGAGCACGACCAGCGACATCGCGCCGGTGGCGAAAAAGCCCTTGTACAGCGCGCCCATGATCGACTGGTTGGCGCCCAGTTTGACGAAGAATGTGCCGATGATCGAGGTGATCACGCAGGCAGCACCGATCGCCATCGGGTACAGCATTACTGCCTCACCAACGTTGGTGCCGGCAAAGTAGATCGAGGCCAGAACCATGGTGGCGACGATTGTCACTGCATAGGTCTCGAACAGATCGGCCGCCATTCCGGCGCAATCGCCAACATTGTCGCCGACGTTATCGGCGATGGTGGCGGGGTTGCGCGGGTCATCCTCGGGAATACCGGCTTCCAGCTTGCCGACCAGATCGCCGCCGACATCCGCTCCCTTGGTGAAGATGCCGCCGCCGAGACGGGCGAAAATCGAGATCAGCGACGCGCCGAAGCCCAGCGCGATCAGCGCGTCGACGACGACGCGATCGTTCGAGGCATAGCCGGCGAATTCGGTCAGGACAGTGTAGTAGATAGCGACCCCCAGCAGCGCCAGACCGGCCACCAATAGCCCGGTCACGGCGCCGGACTTGAAGGCGATCTCCAGCCCATCTGCGAGGCTTTTGCTTGCAGCCTGCGCGGTGCGCACATTGGCGCGAACCGAAACCAGCATGCCGATAAAGCCCGCCGCCCCCGACAACACGGCGCCGACCAGGAACCCGATCGCGACCAACCCGCCAAGCAAAAACCAGACCAGCGCGAAGATGAACACGCCAGCGATGGCGATGGTGGTGTACTGGCGGGTCAGGTAAGCCTGCGCGCCTTCCTGGATCGCAGTCGCGATCTCTTGCATGCGCGCATTGCCAGCATCGGCCGCGAGCACAGATTTGATCGCCCAGATGCCATAAACAATGGACAGCGCACCGCCCAGTATGATCGCCAGATTAAGCATTTGATTCCCTCTTTCGGTTCCGAGCGCCGCTAATACGACCAGAACGTGCCCTCAGGCAAGCGTTTGCGTCTATTTTGCGCCTTTTGGCGTACTTATCGGCAAGCACCGTCACAAAATTCTCCATCCAGATGCGTCTGATTGCTGCATTGCAGCGAATGAAGGCCTGTGCGACCTATCACTCCATCCGTAGTGCCCAAAACAATCAGGACACAGCCCATGCGAATTGACGCGATCCCTGTTGGCAACAACCCGCCCGATGAAATCAATGTCATCATCGAGGTCCCGGTCGGCGGCGAGCCGATCAAGTACGAACTCGACAAGGATGCAGGGACCATGTTCGTCGATCGGTTTCTGTACACGCCGATGCGCTACCCCGGAAATTATGGGTTTATCCCGCATACCCTGTCGGCGGACGGCGATCCGGTTGATGTCCTGGTCGCCAACACGCGCCCGATCCTGCCGGGCGCGGTTATCGCGTGCCGCCCGATCGGCGTGCTGATCATGAGCGACGAGGCCGGGGGCGACGAGAAAATCGTGGCAGTGCCGACCAGCAAGATCTCGCGACGCTGGGAAACCGTGCTTAATCATACTGACCTGCCGAAGATCACGCTGCAACAGATCGAGCATTTCTTTGCACACTACAAAGACCTCGAAGATGACAAGTGGTCAAAGATTGAGGGTTGGGGTGACGCCATTGTGGCCAAACGGATGATTGTTGACGCGATGGCGCTTGCGAAGGCGAAAGGGTAACAATCACCCCTGGGCGTGTTCCCTACGCCGCCGCCTCATCCATCGCCGCCAAGGTCGCTTCCCACGCCAACAATATCGAGGCGTGGCGATTCTTGTAGTCGCGGGCTGGGCGCAGCACTTCCAGGTCTTCGAACGGCGCTTCCGGCGTTGGCCCGTCTTCTTTGATCATCGCCTTCAGCTGATCCCGCGCCGCTTCGACCTCGGCCCGGGTCCGCCCGATCGCGTGGGCGCCCAGCACGGATGCCGAGGATTGCCCCAGCGCGCATGCCTTCACGTCCTGGGCAAAATCGGCGATCCGACCGTCCGCCACGGTCACATCCACCGTCACCGTTGAGCCACATAACGGCGAGCGTTTCATCGCCGAGCCTTGCGGGTGCTCCAGCCGCCCGACATGGGGAATCCCCGCCGCCAGCGCCAGGATGCGCTGCGAGTATAGCTTCATCAGGTCTTCCTGGATCGCAGTCATATCTCAGCCTTGATGCCTCGGGTCTCAGCAGTTCACCCGGCTAGATAGCCCTTGACGTGCCACTCGAAAACCCCTCCGTTGCCGGAAACGACAGGATAGCCGATGACCGATGCTGTTTCGCCGCCATTCGACCCCGCCAGCCTCAGGTTCAATGACCAGGGCCTGATCCCCGCCATCGCCCAATCCCATGTCACCGGCGAGGTGTTGATGATGGCTTGGATGAACGCCGCCGCGATCGCCGAAACCCTGGCTTCGGGTCACGTCACCTACTGGTCGCGCTCACGCGGAAAATTCTGGAAGAAAGGCGAGACCTCGGGCCATACCCAGCGCCTGATCGAAATACGCCTCGATTGCGACCGCGATTGCCTTTTGCTGATCGTCGAACAAACCGGCCCGGCCTGCCACACCAACCGGCGCTCCTGCTTCTACACCGCCATCCGCGACGGGGCCGAGGTCGAGGTCATGGTACCCGAGGCCGCCGAGTGAGCGCTGACACCTGGGCCGAACGTCTTCGCTCCGGCAAGCTGAAGAAGCTTGGGCTCGGGCTGTTGCTCGGCGCCATCGGTGGTGCGTTAGCTGATTATTTCGACGTGCCGCTGGCCTGGATGCTGGGGGCGCTGTTTGTCACCATGTTCGCCCGGGTCGCAGGCGCACCCATCGATGTGCCGATCTGGGTGCGGGCAAACTTCCTGATCCTGATCGGCCTGTTCCTCGGCGAAAGCTTCGAGGGCGTCAAGGCCGCCGAGCTGCTGCAATGGCCAATCTCGATTGTCGGCGCGATGCTGTATGTGCCGGTCGCCGCTTTCTGCGCCTACCTGTTCTACCATTACGTCGCCGGCGAGGAGAAGATGACCGCGATCTGCTCTTCGATTCCGGGCGGGCTGATCGCGGTGGTTGTGGTCTCCGGCTCGCTCGGTGCAGATGAGCGCCAGGTGGCGCTGGCCCAATCGCTGCGCATCGCCATCGTCGTCTGCATGGCACCGCTGGTCGCCTTCGGTCTGCTTGGCTACCCGCCGCCGAGCGATACCATCTTCGAAAAGCATGCCCTGATCGCGCTGGACGATCTTGGTATCCTGGTCGCCGGAGCGTTCGCGGTGATGTGGGTGATGCAGCGTTTTCGCGTGCCGATCCCCTATATGATCGGCCCGCTGTTCGCCAGCGCCGTCCTGCGGTTGGCCGGGCTGGTCGAGGGTGTGCTGCCGCACCAGTTGATCGAGCTGGCGCTGGTAGTGACCGGATCGTCCATCGGCACCCGGTTTGTTGGGATAACGGTCCGGCGTCTGGCGACCTTTGGTCTGGTGACCCTGGGCGGCACCTCGATCCTGATGCTGGTCTCGGCGGGCTTCGCGCTGGCGATCAACGCGCTGACCGGTCAGGACTTCCTCGTGGCCCTATTGGCGTTCGCACCGGGCGGCGTCGCCGAAATGAGCCTGATCGCGCTTGCCATTGATGCCAACCCCGGATTCGTCGCCATCCACCATGTGGCCCGGATCATCTTCGTATTGCTGGCGGTTCCGGTGCTGACCGCCTGGGTCGGGCGGCGTTCGGCGGGTTGATAATCCAACTTCTCCGGCCTTGCGCCGGGGCCGCGCGCCGCTGTCTTCAACGGGTCGAGGCCCCGGCTCGGGGGCCGGGGAAGTGCAGGACTATTTTCAACCCAACCGTGCCAGCGCGTGGCGCTTCTTGCCGGCCGACAGCTTTATCGGCTCGGCAAAAGCCTCCGCCGCCAGCATCAATCCGGCATCCGACACCAATTCATCGTTCAGCCGCGCACCTCCCTCGGCGATCAACCGCTTGGCCTCCTTGCCCGAAGCGGCAAGACCGGACCGCACCAAAAGCTGGGCGATCGAGATCGGGAAATCTGTCGCCGTCAGGTCAATGGTCGGCAGATCAGCCCCTGCGCCACCCTTCTCGAAGGTTTCGCGCGCCGTCGCCTCGGCGGCGACCGCTGCCGCTTCGCCATGTGCCATTGCGGTCGCGGCATTGGCCAAGATCTTCTTGGCCTCGTTGATTTCCTGACCCGCCAACGCCTCCAGCCGGGCGATCTCGTCCAGGGGCAGTTTAGTGAATAATTTCAGGAATCGCCCGACATCCGCATCGCTGGTATTGCGCCAGAACTGCCAGTAGTCGTAGGGACTTAGCATATCCGCATTCAGCCACACAGCGCCGGCAGCGCTCTTGCCCATCTTGGCCCCGTCGGCGGTGGTGATTAGCGGGCAAGTCAGGCCAAACACCTCAGCCCCGGCAACCCGCCGGGTCAGGTCGATGCCGTTGACGATGTTGCCCCACTGGTCCGACCCACCCATCTGCAACAGGCAGCCGGAGCGCCGGTGCAGTTCCAGAAAGTCGTATGCCTGCAACAGCATGTAGTTAAATTCGAGGAAGCTCAACGGCTGCTCGCGCTCCAGCCGTAACTTCACTGAATCGAAGCTCAGCATCCGATTGATCGAGAAATGCCGTCCATAGTCGCGCAGGAAGGGGATGTATTGGAGCCCGTCCAGCCACGCGGAATTGTTCGACATGACGGCGTTGCCACCGACCTCCCCAAAATCAACAAAGCTGGCGAAAACCTTGCGAATCCCAGCCAAGTTCTCGCCGATCTTCGCATCGGTAAGCAACTGGCGCGCCTCATCTTTTCCAGACGGATCGCCGACCTTGGTGGTGCCATCTCCCATCAGCACAATCGGCTGGTGCCCGGTCTGCTGCAGCCAATGAAGCATCATGATCGGCACCAGCGAGCCGACATGCAGACTTGGCGCCGTGCAATCGAAGCCGATATAGGCTGGCACGACGCCTGCCATCAGGGCCTTGTCGAGGCCCTCAAGGTCGGTGCAGTCCTGCATGTAGCCGCGCGCGATCATCACGCGCAGGAACTCGGCTTTCGGCTGGTAGGTCATGGCTAGCCCTCGTATGCTTTGGCGCGGGTTCTATAGCGGAATTGGCGGGGAAGGGAAGAGCATGGTCGAGGTCAACCGAGGCAATCCGATCTGGGCGCTGGGCCTGATGAGCGGCACCTCGATGGATGGGGTGGATGCGGCGCTGGTGCTGACGGACGGCGAAAGCATCGCCGAATTCGGCGGCAGCTTATTCCTCGCCTATGACGAGGATTACCGATCCCAGATGACCGCGGCCAACCGTGCCGCTCCGGCGGCATCGACGGCGACCTTGCGCAACCACGCGCGCTGGCCAGAGGCGCTGACGCGACTCGACACCAGCGCCGTAACGATTCATCTCGATGCGATCGACCGGCTTGCCGGCTCCCCGCAAGTCATTGGTTTTCATGGGCAGACCGTCTCGCACCGCCCGGCCGAGGGGTTCACTTTGCAACTTGGCGACGGCGCTGCGTTGGCCACGGGCTGCGGCATTGCAGCCGTCTGGGATTTTAGATCGCAGGACATGCGAGCAGGCGGCGAGGGCGCGCCGCTGGCGCCCTTTTTCCACTATGCGGCGGCAAAGCGTGCTGGCCTCGATGTGCCTGTCGCCTTTTTGAACCTCGGTGGGGTTGGTAACATCAGCTGGATCGACCCCGCGGTGGATGCTCCAGAGATGCTGGGCGCGCTGCTGGCCTTCGACACCGGCCCGGCGAATGCGCTGATCGATGATTTCATGGCGGCGCGGACCGGAGTGGGATACGACGCTGAAGGCGCAACTGCTGCAAGGGGGAGGGTATCCCGCGATATCCTGGCACGGCTTCCGAGCTTTCCATATCTGGATCGGAGGCCGCCCAAGTCATTGGACCGGAACGATTTCCTCCCGGTCCTTGATGCCGTCTCCAATTTGGGCACAGAAGACGGCGCGGCCACCCTGACTGCCTTCACCGCCGATTGCGTTGCCGCTTCGCTCCGCCACATGCCGCGCCCGCCAACCCGCTGGTTGGTCTGTGGTGGTGGTCGCAAGAACCTGACCCTGATGCGGATGCTCGCGGAACGCCTCGATGCCCCGGTTGAGCCGGTCGAAGTGGTCGGGCTCGATGGTGATATGTTGGAGGCGCAGGCGTTCGCCTATCTTGCAGTCCGGGTGTTGCGCGGCCTGCCGACTTCTGCTCCATCGACCACCGGGTGCAGTGAGCCGGTATGCGGTGGCCGGATCAGTTATCCCTGACCGGTGCAACTAGGCGCGGCACGTCCCCTCTCCCCCCCGATTCTGACAAGGGGGCGGGGAGGGTTAGGGAGGGGGCCTTGCAACCCTTACCGCCCGCCTTCGGTCATCCGGGTCGTCACATATGTTTTCACATGACCCACCATCTCCTCCATCCCCTTCTCGAAGAAGTGGTTGGCCTCGGGAACGACAGTGTGGGTGATGGTGATTCCTCGCTGTGCCTTCAGCTTGTTAGACAGTTTCTCGACCTCGTCGTTCGGCACGATCCGGTCGGCGTCGCCGTTAATGATCAGGCCGGAGGACGGGCAGGGCGCCAGGAACGAGAAATCATACATGTTGGCGGGCGGCGCGACCGAGATGAAGCCGCTGATCTCGGGCCGCCGCATCAGAAGTTGCATGCCGATCCAGGCGCCGAACGAGAACCCGGCGACCCAGCAGGCCTTCGTGCTCTGGTTCTGCGCCTGCAGGTAGTCCAGCGCCGAGGCGGCGTCCGACAGCTCGCCAATGCCCTGGTCAAACTCGCCCTGGCTGCGACCGACGCCGCGAAAGTTGAACCGCATCACCGTGAACCCCATTTCGCGGAACGCGTAATGCAACTGGTAGGTCACGGGGTTGTTCATCGTGCCGCCGAATTTCGGATGCGGGTGCAGGATCAGCGCGATCGGCGCATCCTTGTCCGCATTGGGGTGGTAGCGTCCTTCAAGGCGGCCTTCGGGACCGGCGAAGATGACCTCTGGCATGTAAATCCTTCCGCGACGAGGCGGTCCACCCCGATTGCTTGACTTCTTCTGTCGGGTATTCTAGAACAATTCCAAATCAGCCGGATACGGCCTCCCGAGAGGTGCTCAGGAGGTAATGCCGATGAGCTCGCAGGTCAATATCAGTGCGTGCTGTTGGAGGCATCGGGGGCGTATTGGGCCGAGATCCCGGCAGGCCAGTGGAGCGCAGGCGATGAAACTCAGCACAAAAGGCCGTTATGCGGTGACCGCGTTGGCAGATATCGCCCTGAACGGACAGGCCCAGCCGGTGACGTTGGCCGAAATCTCCGAGCGTCAGGACATCTCGCTGGCTTACCTGGAGCAGCTTTTCGTGCGACTTCGCCGGGCCGAAATTGTCGAATCGGTTCGCGGTCCGGGTGGGGGCTATCTGCTGGCGATGGCGCCCGAGCAGCTGCGCATCTCCGACATTATGGTGGCGGTCGACGAGCGCCTGAACGCAATGGGCTGCGACGGCAAGTGGGAGCAGGGTGCTGGCTGTTCGAAGTCGACTGCAGCCTGCCTGACCCACAATCTGTGGGAACAGCTTTCGGCCCATGTCCATGTATTCCTCAACCAGACCACCATCGCCGACGTGATCGGCGACCGCATGGTGCCTTGCCCGGCGGTGCCCGATTTCACCAGCCTGTTGGAATCCGAGCTGTTGGAAGAAGAGGAGGCGAGGGTTTGAGCAGCCCGACCGAAAATCGCGTCTACCTCGACTGGAACGCCACCGCCCCGCTGCGCCCCGAGGCGCGCGCGGCAATGCTGTCCGCGATGGACGTGGTTGGCAATCCCTCCAGCGTGCATGCCGAGGGCCGCGCCGCGAAGGCGATCATCGAGAAGGCGCGCAGGCAGGTGGCGGCGCTGGTTGGGTGCGAGCCGGGCGAGGTGGTGTTTACCAGTGGGGCAACGGAAGCGGCGGCGTTGATAATGGCCGTGGGCGGTCCAGTTGATCAAACCGTGTATGCGTCCAAGATCGAGCATGATTGCATCTGGGAGCATGCCGCGCATTCCCTGTTCATCGGGGTGGATCGCGCGGGTAAGTTTGATCTTACGGGCGATTTCGACTTAGCGATCGTCCCACAGCTTTTGGAGGGAGATTTCGTCGCTTTCCAAACTGCGAACGGCGAAACCGGGGTGGTGAATGACGTAGCTGGGTCAGCACGATACACAGGTGAACGGAGTAAGGGTGTTCGGATATTCAGCGACATGGTCCAGGCGCTCGGAAAATGGCCCACCTGTTTTAACGAAACAGGCGCGGATTTTGCCTGCGCGTCGGCGCACAAATTAGGCGGACCCAAGGGTGTTGGCGCGTTACTCGTCCGCGAAGGAATCGAGATTAATCCATTCATGAAGGGCGGTGGTCAGGAAATGCGTCGCCGCTCTGGCACCGAAAATCTCGTTGGCATTGCTGGCTTCGGTGCGGCCGCGGAGGCGGCGCAGCGCGACTTGGAGAGCGGGGTCTGGGGTCGGGTAACGAAGCTGCGCGATGATCTCGAGCACCATCTTGAAGCGGCTGCTCTCGACATCAATATCATAGGCCGTGACTCCCCCCGCCTGCCCAACACTTCGTACTTCGCTATCCCCGGCTGGAAGGGCGAGACGCAGGTAATGCAGATGGACCTGGCGGGGTTCGCGGTCAGCGCGGGTAGCGCCTGTTCGTCGGGCACGACCAAGGCCAGCCGCGTTCTGTTGGCGATGGGCTATGACGAGGAGACCGCCTCGTCCGCCATCCGCGTCTCGATGGGGCCGACGACGACCGAGGCCGAGGTGATGGGTTTCGCTGACACCTGGATTGAACACTACCGCCGCCGCAAGCTGCGCGCCGCGTGAGATGAGGAGAATGCAATGAACGCCCTGGACGATATTCAGGTCAAGGAAGGCGTCGAGCAGGACACCGTCGACGCGGTTCGCTCGATGGGCAAGTACAAGCACGGCTGGGCATCCGATGTCGAAACCGAGTTCGCCCCGATGGGGTTGAACGAGGACATCGTTCGCCTGATCTCGGGCAAAAAGAAAGAGCCGGAGTGGATGTTGGAGTGGCGCCTCGCCGCCTATCGGCGTTGGGTTCAGATGACTTCACCGGACTGGGCCATGCTGAACATCGCGCCGATCGACTATCAGGCGCAGTATTACTACGCCCAGCCGAAGGGGTTTGATATCAAACCGAAATCCCTGGATGAGGTCGACCCGGAACTGCTGCGCACCTACGCCAAGTTGGGCATCCCGCTGAAGGAACAGATGATCCTGGCCGGTGTCGAGGGTGCTGGTGCGGTCCCGGCGGATGGCCGCCCTGAAGGTCGCAAAGTTGCGGTCGATGCGGTCTTCGACTCGGTCTCGCTCGGCACTACCTTCAAGGAGGAGCTTGGGCGGGCAGGGGTGATCTTCTGCTCGATCTCCGAGGCATTGCAGGACCACCCGGAACTGGTGCGACGATACCTCGGCTCGGTCGTGCCGCAATCGGATAACTTCTTCGCCACGCTGAATTCGGCGGTGTTCTCCGACGGCTCATTCGTCTACGTGCCCGAGGGTGTTCGTTGCCCGATGGAGCTGAGCACCTATTTCCGCATCAACGCCGAGAATACCGGCCAGTTCGAGCGCACCCTGATCATCGCCGAGAAGGGCGCCTATGTGAGCTATCTGGAGGGCTGCACCGCCCCGATGCGCGACACCAATCAGTTGCATGCAGCCGTGGTCGAGCTGGTGATCCTGGACGACGCCGAGATCAAATACTCCACGGTCCAGAACTGGTACCCCGGCGACGAAAACGGCAAGGGTGGCATCTACAACTTCGTCACCAAGCGGGCGGATTGCCGGGGCGCGCGGGCCAAGGTTTCATGGACCCAGGTCGAGACCGGCTCGGCGATCACCTGGAAATATCCGTCGTGCATCCTGCGCGGCGACGAAAGCCAGGGCGAGTTCTACTCGATCGCTATCGCCAACAACATGCAACAGGCCGACACCGGCACCAAGATGGTGCATCTGGGCAAGAACACCCGCT
The DNA here is from genome assembly GCA_035527255.1 of Thermohalobaculum sp. Lineage (GTDB taxonomy): Bacteria > Pseudomonadota > Alphaproteobacteria > Rhodobacterales > Rhodobacteraceae > Thermohalobaculum. The sequence goes on from DATLAW010000151.1 coordinate 15,501, forward strand.
CGCGCATTGTCTCGAAGGGTATCTCGGCCGGGCGGGCGCAGAACACCTATCGCGGGCTGGTCTCGATGCATCCGCGGGCGGCCAATTCGCGCAACTACACCCAGTGCGACAGCCTGCTGATCGGTGGCGATTGCGGGGCGCATACGGTGCCCTATATCGAGGTCAAAAACAGCTCGTCACGCTGTGAGCATGAGGCGACGACATCGAAGGTCGATGATGATCAACTGTTCTATTGCCGCTCGCGCGGGATGAACGAGGAGGAGGCGGTGGCGCTGGTGGTCAACGGCTTCTGCAAGGAGGTGCTGCAGGAGCTGCCAATGGAGTTCGCCGTCGAGGCCCAGAAGCTGGTGGCGATCTCGCTGGAGGGGAGCGTCGGGTGATGAGTAATGGGCCGACGGTGCGGCGGTCTCGCGGCGGCTCGTCCCGCGCGACGGGCATTTTGGTGGTGGCCGCGTTGGGCGTGGTCGAGCTGGCGATTATTGCCGTGTTGATCGTACTGCCGATGCTGACACGGGGTTCCGTCGAGGTCTGGCAGATAGCGCTCTGCGCAATCCTCCTCACCGCGACGAGCGCCGTCTTCGTGGCAACATGTTTCGTCCGGACCGACGGGAAGTGGCGCTGGCGCTGGGCAGACCGTTAAGGTGAAAAGGATTTCGCGTCATGAACAACGATAAAACCCTCCTGTGGGGCGGCGTGATCTACGGCCTGTTCGTCACCACGGCGGTTTATTGGCTTGGCGCCTACCTCGAAGTCACCGCCAGCGTGCCGGTCAGAGTAATCTTCGCCCTTGGTGTCGGAGCCCTGGCGAGCCTGGTTTTTCTGTTTGCCTACATCGCCGGTAAACGGCGCAACAAGGATTAATAAAACATGCTGAATATCAGTAATTTGCACGTGAAACTTGAGGAAGAAGACAAAGTCATCCTCAAGGGCCTCGACCTGAATATCGGGGCCGGTCAGGTGCATGCGATCATGGGGCCGAACGGGTCGGGCAAGTCGACCCTCAGCTATGTGCTGGCCGGGCGTGCCGGCTATGAGGTCACCGAAGGCTCCGCCACCCTCGACGGCAACAATCTGCTGGCGATGGACCCGGAGGATCGCGCGGCGGCCGGGCTGTTCCTGGCCTTTCAGTATCCGGTCGAGATCCCCGGCGTCGGCAACATGACATTTTTGCGCACCGCGATGAACGCCCAGCGCAAGACCCGTGGCGAGCCGGAAATCTCGGCACCGGCGTTCCTCAAGCTGGTGCGCGAGAAGGCCAAATCGTTGCGGATCGATCCGGATATGCTCAAGCGCCCGGTCAATGTCGGCTTTTCCGGTGGCGAGAAAAAGCGAAACGAGATCCTGCAGATGGCGATGTTGGAGCCGCGCATGTGTATTCTCGACGAGACTGATAGTGGCCTCGATGTCGATGCGATGAAGCTGGTTGCCGAGGGCGTCAACGCGCTGCGCAGCGAGGGCCGCTCGTTCCTGGTCATCACCCACTACCAGCGCCTGCTCGACCATATCAAACCCGACGTGGTCCATATCATGGCCGATGGCCGCATCGTCGAGACCGGCGGGCCGGAACTGGCCTTCCGGGTTGAGGCCGAGGGCTATGCCCACCTCCAGCAGTCTGTGGCATGATGGCGACGGACGCGAAGCGCAAGGCAGCCGAGGCGCTGCTGCATGTGCTGCCTTTGCCGGGGCGCGAGGCTGGTTGGGCGCGTGAGGCCCGTGCCGCCGCGCGCACCCGGTTGCTGGACGCTGGTGCGCCTGCCCGCCGTGATGAATACTGGAAATACACCGATCCGGCGCGACTGACCGCACCCATCGCAGTGGTCGAGGCGACTGATGCCCGACCCGATGTTGAAAGCCAGTTCGGCGAAGTTCATCCGCGCCGCGCCCGCTTCGTCAACGGCCATTTCAGGCCCGACCTGTCGGGCGATCTGGCTCAAGAGGGTCTGGTTGTGAACACGCTGTCGCAGGTCTTGCAGCAGGACATCATTTTTGCCCGAGATTTGTTTGGTAAACTCGAGGCGGCGGGCCAGGAGAAGGTCGCTCGCCCGCTGGCCGCGCTCAATACCGCCTGCGCCACCGAGGGGCTGGTGCTACATGTCACCGGCAAAGTCGCCGAACCGCTACACCTGCGCCACGACCAGATCGGCGAGGGTGCGAGCCTGATGCACCATCTGATCCGGGTAGAGAGCGGCGGCTCACTGCTGCTGCTGGAATCCGGCACAGTCACCAACAAGGTTCTGGAGATCGACGTCGCCGACGGCGGCAGCTTCCAGCATGTGTTGATCCAGGAGGGGCCACGCGCCTGCGCCGCCAACCATATCTTCGCCCGGCTGGGAGCGGAGGCGCTGTTCAAGACTTTCACCCTGACCGCCGATGGCGAGATGACCCGCAACGAGGTGGTGATGGAGTTCACTGGCGACAATTCTGTCGGCCACATCGCCGGGGCGGTGCTGGCCAATGGTGCCAGCCATATCGACAACACAGTTTTCGTGACCCACGGCGCCGAGCATTGTGAAAGCCGTCAGGTCTTCAAGCACGTGCTGACCGATAAGGCCCACGGCATCTTCCAGGGCAAGATATTCGTCCGCAAGGGGGCGCAAAAGACCGACGGCTACCAGATCAGCCAAGCGGTATTGCTGGCCGACGGCGCCGAGTTCTCGGCCAAGCCCGAGCTTGAGATCTATGCCGACGACGTGAAGTGCAGTCACGGCTCGACCACCGGTAAGCTCGACGAGACGGCGATGTTCTACCTGCGCTCGCGCGGTGTGCCCTACGCTGAAGCCGAGGCCATGCTGGTCGCCGCCTTCGCCGAGGAGGCCTTCACCGAGATCGATAACGAGGCCCTGGCCGAGGCCATGCGCGCCCATGTGGCACGCTGGATGGCGGGGCGGGGCGAGGGCGTCCAGTAATGGGAGCGGAGCGAGGGCGTCCAGCAATGGATCAGGCGCTTCCAACCGGCGGCGTCCTCTGGCGTGTACTTGGTGCCTGGGCCGATCCGCGCGGGTCGATGCGCACCGAGCTGGATCGTGCTCCGAGTGAAGGGCGGTTGTTGTTTTACATAATGTTCGCGGGTCTGTTCCGGTTTGTCGGGGCCGCGATGGCACTGGCCTATGGCCCGATGGCGCTGATGATCCCTGACGACCAGTTCCGGGGTCGCATCGCGGCGGCGTTTGTGGCCATATTCTTCTTTCTGACAATCCTCTCATACGCGGTCGCGGCAACCGGCGGCGCGCTGGCGCGCTTGATGGGTGGCACTGGCAGTTGGTACGACAGTCGGGCCGCGTTGTTCTGGGCCGCACTGGTCGCGGCACCGGCGGTTCTGGGCGCGAAGTTGCTATCCCTGGTTCTGGTCGGCCTTCCCGCACTGATCGTTGGATCAGTCGAGATGCTAGGCGGAGTAGCCTTCGCCTGGACCACCGCCTATTGTTTTGCCGAAGCGCATGGTTTTGCCAGCGTGTGGAAGGTTTTTGCCGTGATCGCCGGGTTGGCTATCGCCGTGGTCGGCACCATCTATCGTCTTGGTCAGATCGTATGAAATATCCTTATCGGCAGTGCCTGATCGCTATCCGCCCCCGCAGCTTGGAATCTGGAAAATGACTTCAATGACCCACGCGAGCGATGACAATCTGGCGCGTCGCGATATCTTCGAGATGGTCGGAGGCGGAGCATGATCGGCGCCCTGGTTCAGAATGTCGTCGGTGGCTTTCTGCAGCCTCGGACCTCGGTTCGCCGGATCATTGATGGCGGCCATGGCTTTGATGCCGCACTGTTGATGGCTCTGCTCGCGCTTCTCGTGCGGGAGATGTTCATTGTCCTATTTTCAGGCGTGCAGACGGATGCCAGCGGCCTCCAACTTGGGGCTCATGTGCTGGCGCTCATCGAGGGGTTAGTATCGTTTGCGGTGCTGTCAGCGGTTGTTTACGGGGCCGGACGGATGTTCCGTGGAACCGGCACCTGGAGGGAGACCTTGCTCGCGATGGCCTGGTATCTTTTGGTCACCAGTGTCCTCGTGCCTCTGGCGCTGCCGGCCTTGGTCCACCTTACCGACGCGGTGAAAGCCGCTGACGGTGGTCCAGTCGGGGCCGTTGATATTCCCGGCAATTTGTTGACGATGTTCGCGGTCGCCTCTGGGATCATGCTGTGGCTGTTCGCCTGTTATGTCGCCGAACTCCATCGTTTTGCCCGGACCTGGAATGTGGTGGCAGTGATGCTGGGCCTGTCCGTAGCGTTTTCCTTCATTTTGATGGCGCTGGTGCCGTCTCCCTGACCACGTATCGGGAATTCCTGCCATGTATGACGTTGAGAAGATCCGTGCCGATTTCCCGATCCTGTCGCGCCAGGTGAACGGCGTCGATCTGGTGTATCTGGACAACGGCGCTTCGGCGCAGAAGCCGAAAGCGGTTATCGACGCGGTCAGCCACGCCTATTCCCAGGAATACGCCAACGTCCACAGGGGTCTGCATTTTCTTTCGAATCTGGCGACCGAGAACTACGAGGCGGTGCGGGGCAAGATCGCGCGTTTCCTAGGGGCTGTGTCCGAGGAGGAGATCATTCTGATCTCGAACACCACGATGGGGCTGAACGTCGTCTCCTACAGCTGGGCGGTGCCGCGGATCGAGCCGGGCGACGAGATCATCCTGTCGGTCATGGAACACCACGCCAATATCGTACCCTGGCACTTCCTGCGCGAGCGGCAGGGGGCGGTCCTGAAGTGGGTCGATGTCGATGTCAACGGCGACTTGGACCCGCAGGCGGTGATCGACGCGATTACGCCGCGCACCAAGCTGATCGCGGTGACCCATATGTCCAATGTGCTCGGCACCGTGGTCGACGTGCGGACCATTTGCGAGGCGGCCCGGGCGCGCGGTGTCGTCACCGTGATCGATGGCAGCCAGGCGGCGGTTCACATGCCGGTGAATGTAACCGAGATCGGTTGCGATTTCTATGTTGTCACCAGCCACAAGCTGTATGGCCCGACCGGCTCTGGCGCCCTTTTCGCCCGGCGCGAGCGGCAGGCCGAGATGCGTCCTTTCATGGGCGGCGGCGACATGATCCGCGAGGTGAAGAAAGAAGCCATCTCCTACGCTGACGGCCCGATGAGGTTCGAGGCCGGCACTCCGAATATCGTCCAGGCCATCGGCTTCGGCGCTGCGCTGGATTACCTGACGGCGCTCGGCATGGAGAATATTGCCGCCCATGAGCGGGATCTGCGCGACTACACCCGGGACCGGCTCAACGGATTGAACTGGCTGCAGGTCTTTGGGAAGTCCAAGGGCAAGGGGGCGATCTTCTCGTTCACGCTGGACGGCGGCGCCCACCCGCACGACATCTCGACGGTGATAGACCGCAAGGGAGTGGCCGTGCGGGCGGGTCACCACTGCGCCCAACCGCTGATGACACATCTGGGGGTCACGGCAACCTGCCGGGCCTCGTTCGGCCTCTACAACACCCGCGCCGAGGTCGATAAACTGGTCGAGGCGCTGGAATTGTGCCACGACCTTTTCGGGTAGGCCGCGCCGCCTCACTCCTCCGGCCGCAACACCATCACCCCCACCGCCCCCGCCGCCGCGTCGTCGTCGCTCATCGACATCGGAATCATATCGCCGCGCGCCCACGGGCCAGCCAGGTGATCGTAGTAGCGTGAGAACGGATGCCCGCTTTGCCCGGTGGCGATCATCATTACCGATCCGTCCAGATCGGCAAAGTCGTAAACGACGCGCAGACCGGCTGCATGGACATTGGCAAATGGATCCGGGTCGCGCCCCGTGCTCTGCCCGCGAAGCAGTGTGAAGTTGCCCCCAGAGGTTTCGTTCTCGATGTTAAAGAACGGCGCCAGTGCGTTGACGAACCCCAGCGGTGTATGCTTGTGGACCGCCACATGCGCCGCGCCCCATCGCCAGCCTGCCACGTTGGCACCGTATTTGCGCGCCAGCGAGGCGAGCGCGTCGTCCAACGCCAACGCCGCCATCTCCGGGCAGCCTTCGATCTCGGGGGTTTTGTCGACATCGCACCAGGAACCGGCGCCATCGATGTTGCGGAACACCCGTTCGACGAACAGCGGCCGCGGCCCCTCGACATCGTCCAGCAGCGGCCCGAGCTCGTCAGCCGCCAGCCGTCGGGTCATCATCCGCATCCATTCCGAGAAAATCAGTGGCTCCGGGTTATGCTGGTTCATGTCGCCATTCCAGCGCGCCAGCATCTCCACCACTTGCCGTCGCCGATCATCGTCGCCTCCTCCAGCCTCCTTCCGCCACCACAGATCGCGGGCGATCAACGGCAAGATCGAGCGGGCCATCTCCGAGACGCCATCATTTTGCAACGCAACGAACCCCTCGCGCGAATGGTAGGCTCGCTCCGACAGTTCCTTGTCCAACCGTTGGATGCGGTAGGGATAGTCCCAGTCGAAGCTGATATGATTTGGATAGGGCGCAACGGTGATCCGGTTGTTGGCATTTGCAACCGCCCCCGAGGCTGGCCGGATCACCCGAGGATTGAGGATCGGGGGCCGGATACCGAGCCAATCGTTCACTTCCAGCCAGCCGGGCGAGGGGATCCGGCCCTGGCTCGGGCTATCGGCATTGCGTGCCGGGATCGCTCCGGCGACGATCATCGCCACCCCGGTCCGGTCAGCCAGAATGACGTTTTCGACCGGCGCCAGCACCATCTTCGAGGCGTCGATTGCCTGGGCAATGTTCCCGGCGAGCATCAGGTGCAGGACCGCGCTCATGGTTTGGTCTTGGGGTGCCAACGCGGTCCAGCGCAAGGCTGCGACATGCCCGTCTGGTGTTACCGCCGAGGCATTGAACTCATCGCCATCCAGAACCGGTCCATGCCGGGTCTGGCGTACCAGTTCGGACAGCGCTCCAGTACCGTCGATCTCGATGCGGATTTGCCGAGTTGTGAACGCCTGCCAGCCGTCTGGCGTAAGATATTGCGTGGGATCATCTGGATTGACCTTCTCGATGTATAGATCCTGGTCATCGACGCCGGTCGTCGTCAGGCCCCAGCCGAGATCGCGATTGTGACCGACCAAAATGGCAGGCACACCCGGCAAAGTGCCGCCGATCGCAGAAATGCCGGGGCCGGCGACGTCCATCAGGTACCAGACTGCTGGCGCCGACAGCCACAAATGCGGGTCGTTGGCCAACAATGGCTTACCGCCAGAGCTGCGCGAGCCATCAACTGCCCAGGCATTCGATGCCCCGACCATTTCCGGTCGCGGCGCACCAAAAAGGTCCATCATCGGGTCATCGCGGGTTCGCTGCGCCGCGGCAAAACGCGCACCTGGAAACAGTTGGGGGAACAGGTTCGAAAACCGCCGCGGCGTCGTTACCGCAGGGTTCGGGTCGTTCGGCAGGATGTCGATCACCTTTTCGGCGGGCAGGTTCACCAGGAACTTGCCGCGCAATACCTCGTGTCTGGCGCTGGCCGTCAGGCGCAGCGCCATCATCTTCA
>DATLAW010000152.1:0-4847 GCA_035527255.1 Thermohalobaculum sp.
AAAAAGGAATCCCTTCAATGATTCAGCGTTCACGGATCACGCTCTAGGAAGACAACCCTTGGGGATTAAATTTCTATCGGGGGTTTTCTTTAAAGTGTTTAATTCTTCGTAAAAGAGAGAAGAATTTTGCACATTTCACAACTTCCAGTTTAGTTCAGAAGTAAGGCCTCACGTATTTGTTGAATTTCGCAAGGATTTCTCAAATTCCAGAGAGCAGTGGATTTCGAAGTTTGAGTTTTTAAATTTTGCACTTGGCCGTCCCAAAGTGGATTGGCTCCGGGTTCGACGTCCACGATTGACAAGATCGCTGGGTGATCGCTTCTCCTTCCGAGCATAGGCGCAGCGACGGCAGGCTGCGCCACGCGATGTTCCCCGCGCCGGGAAACTGCGTTAGAGATGGCAAATAGAACCCTGATGGATAGAGCGCGCATGTCCACAAATCGTGTCGAAAGACGGCTGGCGGCAATTCTGGCCGCGGACGTGGTCGGGTATTCCCGCATGGTCGCCGCCGATGAGGCAGGCGCGCTGGCCGCATTGCGCGCCGCGCGGGCCGAGCTGCTGGACCCATCCATCGATGGGCATGGCGGGCGCATTGTCAAAACCACCGGCGACGGGATGCTGGTGGAGTTTCCCTCCGCCGTCGATGCGCTGCGCTGCGCCATGGCGATCCAGACCGGCATGGCGACGCGCCAGGGCGATCTGAAGCTCCGCATCGGCGTCAATGTCGGCGATGTGGTGATCGAGGGTGGTGACATCCTCGGCGACGGCGTCAACATCGCCGCCCGGCTGGAAGGCGTCGCCGAGCCCGGTGGGGTGGCGATCTCGGGCGCCGTGCGCGAATACATCGCCGGGCGCATCGACGGGGAGTTTCGCGACGGCGGGCAGCGCGAGTTGAAGAACATCGACCGCCCGATCAACATCTGGCTCTGGTCGCCGGAGCAGGTGCGCGCCTTGCCTTCTGCGGCCCCGGCGCTGCCCGACAAGCCCTCGATCGCGGTGCTGCCGTTCGACAACATGTCCGGCGATCCGGATCAGGAATATTTCGCCGACGGTGTGGTCGAGGCGCTCACCGCCGCCCTCAGCCGCATCCGCGCCTTCTTCGTCATCGCCCGCAACTCCGCCTTCGCCTACAAGGGTCGCGCGATGAACGTTCGCGACATTGGCCGCGAGTTGGGCGTCGCCTATGTGCTTGAGGGCAGCGTCCAGCGCGCCGGCGGTCGGGTCAGGATCACCGTCCAGTTGATCGAGACCGAGGGCGGCGCCCATATCTGGGCCGAGAAATACGACGGCTCGCTGGATGATATCTTCGACCTGCAGGACCGCATCACCGAACAGGTCGCCGGCGCCCTGCAACCCTCGATCCGCCTGGCCGAGGTCGAGCGCGCCCGCCGCAAACGACCACAGGACATGGGCGCCTACGACTACACCATGCGCGCCATACGCCATGTCTGGATGCTGGAAAAGGACGAGGCGACCAAGGCGCTGGTGCTGCTGGATCAGGCACTGGAGATCGATCCGGAATACCCCTTGGCGCTGGCGCTGGCTGCGTGGTGCCATGCGCAACGTTCGGTCTACAACTGGGTGGAGGACATCGACGCGACCAAGACGCGATCCCTGACCTATGCCGAGAAGGCCGCCAACCTTTCCGCCGACGATCCGCTGATCCTCGCCGTCCTTGGCGCCGTCCACACGTTCTCGCGCAATTACGGCGCGGCAAGGGTTCTCTTGGAGCGCGCTCTGGCCCTCGATCCCAACTCAGCCTGGACATTTAGCCGGTTCGGTTGGCTGGAAACCTACGCCGATCGGCCCGATGCAGCGAAAGCGCATTTCGAGAAGGCCCTCCGCCTCAGCCCGCTCGACCCGATGAACTTCAACAATTATGTCGGCCTCGCCTCGGCGCATCAAGTGGCCGGCGAATACGGTGAGGCGGCAGACATTTTCCTACGCGCCTTAGAGGAGCGGCCCAACGCCCACTGGATCCACCGCATGCTTGCTCCGGCGCTGCTGTCTGCCGGACGCACGGCGGAGGCACGCGCATCCTGCAACACGCTTCTGGCCATTTACCCGGATATGACGATCAAAAAGCTCAAGGGCGCCATGGTGCTTTCGCAGCGCGTGCTTGACGAAATGGGCGCTCAGTTTCTCACGCTTGGCCTTCCGGAGGAGTGATCGCGCAGCCGATCACCCATCAACGTTTCTGAGTGACCATTACCCGGGGTTCGACCAAAAGTTGGGCACGTTCCGGCTTTCGCTGTGCGCCCGCACCCCGCGTCACTCCATCTGGAACCCGGGCGTTGACCGGGAGAGCGCAAGTTCTTCTTCGTCCATGTCCTCGGCGATGCCCTCGAACAGCGGTGTCGTCATATAGCGTTCGCCGGTGTCCGGCAGCATGCACAAAATGACCGCGCCCGGCGCTGCCTTTTCGGCGATCTGGAGCGAAACCGCGAAAGTCGCTCCGCCAGAGATTCCGGTGAATATCCCCTCTTTCTGGGCGAGTTGCTTCGCCCATTTGACTCCGTCCGCACCGGCCACCGGAATCAGGTCGTCGTAATAGGCATTATCGATCGACTCCTGCAGCACCAGGGGGATGAAATCAGGCGTCCAACCCTGTATCGGATGCGGCTCGAAGGCAGGGTGGCTCGCCGCCGGGCCACCATCCGCGGCGCGCTCCGGAGTTTGGCCACTACCCAATATCTGCGCATTGGCGGGTTCACTTAGAATGATTTTCGTCTCGGGACGTTGCTTACGCAGCACGCGGCCGACACCACTGAGCGTGCCACCGGTCCCATAGCCAGTCACGAAGTAATCGAGACGCTGGCCGTCGAAATCGCTCATGATCTCGCGTGCGGTCGTGGCTTCATGGATATCCGCGTTGGCCTCCGTCTCGAACTGTCGAGCCAGGAACCAACCGTTCGCCTCGGCCAACTCGACGGCCTTGCGATACATGCCGAAGCCCTTCTGCGCGCGCGGGGTCAACACCACCTTCGCACCCAGCATCCGCATCAGCTTTCGCCGTTCGATCGAGAAACTGTCCGCCATCGTGACGACCAGCGGATATCCCTTCTGCGCGCAGACCATCGCCAGGCCGATCCCGGTGTTACCGCTCGTCGCCTCTACCACCGTCTGGCCGGGTTTCAGCGTTCCATCGCGCTCCGCCGCTTCGATGATGTTCACGGCCAGCCTGTCCTTGACCGAGGCCGCCGGATTGAAGGCCTCGGCTTTGACGTAAATCGTCACATGATCTGGCCCTAGGTTGTTGACCCGGATACAGGGCGTGTCGCCGATCGTGTCGAGAATGCTGTCGAAAAGGCGCCCCCGCCCATTGGTGGTTCTGATGCCATTCTTCGATGCCATATCGATCTCCAATCCTCTACCTTAGCGAGCGGCAACACCCTCACTGAGAGCGAGCTACGCGGTGAAACGCCGGGATGTAACAGAGAATGCCGGATTACGGTCAAAATCAAGGGCTGACGAGGGCTCAATAGTCCGCTCCGGTTCAAAGAGCGACCTCACAAAGCCCCGCGCGAATGTCCGATTCGGGTCAAAAGTACGCATTCGCAGCGGCCCGGAATCGGGTCTGCAATGCAGCGCTAAATTGACCTTCGACCCCGAGCGTCGGATTCCGTCGCGGCTCGGCGGCAGGCCGTCCAGAGTTGGCGCGAGCCGACATCGAGATTGGGCCGTTAATGACCTCCCCCTATGAACGGCCAGATGCTCTCAGGCGCCGCCTAACGCCTCTCCTGGAGATCGGTCTCGGCGTCCGCGTTCGATCTGGACGCGGGCTAACGCCAAGGGCGAGAAAAAGGGGATTTTTCGTCTCTTTCTCCTCGCTCGGTCGCGTGACCCAAAAAATCGGTGAGGCACGCATATTGATGCTCGCCCGCGTGGCATCGGTCTCGCCCGCCGTGGCTCGACTTTCCTCCAGTAGCACTGGGTTAGACAGCGTTGGTTTGTTTCGCATAACATGATGATTTGTCGAGCTTTTTCGTAAACACTGAGATATCGAGACTCGAGGCTGAAACGAGGTCTCCATGTCAAATTTGCGATTTACCAAGCGCGCCGTAGAGGCGATCCAGCACCCCACATCTGGCCAGGTTATCTACCGGGACACCCAGTTGCGTGGCTTTGGTTTGCTCGTTGGCACCAAAAAGAAAGCCTACTTTGCCGAAGGCCAGGTCAGTGGCAGGACCCGCCGCGTTAGCATCGGCCGGGCCGACGTGTTCTGCCCCGATGTAGCGCGCAAGATGGCACTCGCCTTCCTTAGCGACATGGCCATGGGTAAGAGCCCGATTGAAGAAAAGCGGCGCAAAGCCCAGGAGCAGGTCACTCTGGGCCAAGCGTTCAGCGCCTTCTTCATGGCGCGCACCAATCTGTCGCCACACACGGTTGCAATTTACCAGCGGACTGCTGATGTCCATTTGAAGGACTGGCGGTCCAAACCGATTGCCGAGGTAACACGGCAGATGGTGCTCAGCCGCCATCAGCGTATTGGCCAGATGCATGGCGAGAGGACGGCCAACAGCGCGATGCGCTATTTCCGGTCGGTTTATAATTTCATCGCCGCGACCCAGGATGACTTCCCACTGAATCCGGTGAAAATCCTCAGCCAGGGCCGTGCATGGTATCCTGAGAAACGTCGGCAGGGGATCGTGGCCAACCATGACTTGCCTGCCTGGTGGGCTGCAGTGATGCAGGAGACCAAGTGCTCTCAGGATATCCTATTGACAGCGATTTTCACCGGCATGCGGCGCAACGAGATTTTGAGCCTGCGTTGGGAAAACATCGATCTGGTCGGCCGATCACTGCACGTTGAAACGACCAAGAACGGCGACCCGTTGGACCTGCCG
>DATLAW010000153.1:0-12100 GCA_035527255.1 Thermohalobaculum sp.
GATGGACGTCGCCTTCGATCTCGAACACCTCGACGCTGTCGATCCCTGGGTGCCAGGCGGCGATATCACCAAAGCCACCGATATCTGCCCAGACCTTGTCCGGCGAGCTCGGCAGGGATACCCAGCGTTGGATGCGGTCACGGGTCGCATGGGTCATGGTCTGCCTTCCTTTCCAAGCCGGCCTCTCACTCCAAGCCAGACTGCCCCCGAACGAATCAAGGGTATATCTTTGGAGAGCTGGAGTCTTGAGACCCAGAAGTCTTTGTCTATTTTACTCGTTGCCGCCTTCGTAAATCAGCCGCTCATCCATTGGCGCGACACGAAGGATGTTGGTGGTGCCGGGCACATTGAAGGGCACGCCAGCAGTCACGATGATATTGTCGTCGTCGCCGGCAAAACCGTCGGCCCGCGCGGCGCGAACCGCGTTGACCACCGCCAGCTTGAACCTATCGACCGACGGGCTGACAACGCAGTGCAGCCCCCAGGCCAGGCTTAGGCGGCGGGCCGTGGCCTCGATCGGGGTCAGCGCCAGGATCGGTACCGTTGGCCGCTCACGCGAGGCCAGCAATGCGGTGGTCCCGGAATGGGTGAAACAGCAGATTGCCTTGACCTTGGTAGACTCGGCGACTTCACGCGCCGCCGCGGTGATCGCGTCGGCGACGGTTTTTCGTTCGAGGGTCGGTCCGGCATCGATGGCGCGGCGATAGCTGTCCTCGACCTCGACCGTGCGGGCTATATTGTCCATCATCGCCACCGCCTCGACCGGATAGTCCCCGGCGGCGGATTCCGCCGACAGCATCACCGCGTCGGTGCCCTCATAGATCGCGTTGGCGACATCGGAGACCTCGGCCCGGGTCGGCACCGGCGAGGTGATCATGCTCTCCAGCATCTGGGTCGCCACGATCACCGGCTTGCCGGCGCGGCGGCACTCGCGGATCAGCCGCTTTTGCAGCGGCGGCAGTTCGGCGACCGGCATCTCGACGCCCAGATCGCCGCGCGCCACCATGATGCCGTCAACGATATCCAGGATTTCGTCGAAGCGGGTGACGCAGGCGGGCTTTTCGACCTTGACCATCACCGCGACCTTGCGGTCGCCGATCAGCGCACGCGCCTCCAAAACGTCCTCGGGCCGCTGCACGAAGCTCAGCGCCAGCCAATCGACGCCGAGGCCCAGCACGAACTCGAGGTCGCGTCGGTCCTTCTCGGTCAGCGCCGCCAGCGGCAGCACCACATCGGGCACATTTACGCCCTTGTTGTTCGATATCTCGCCGCCAACAATGACCTCGCAATCGGCACTGGAAGTGTCGCAGGCGATAACGGTCAGACGAATCTTGCCATCGTTGACCAGCAGGCTGGCACCGGGTTGGAGTGCTGCGAAGATCTCCGGATGCGGAAGCTGCACCCGGGTCTCGTCGCCAGCTTCGTCGGTCAGGTCCAGACGGAAGCTTTGTCCGGGCTCCAACATCACCGATCCATTGGCAAAACGACCAACCCGCAGCTTCGGCCCTTGCAGATCGGCGAGGATGCCGATCGGCCGCCCGCTCGCGTGCTCGATCTCACGGATGATGGTGTGGCGAGCGGCAATCTCGTCATGGCTGCCATGGCTCATGTTCAACCGGAACACATCAACGCCGGCCTCGAATAGCTTGGTCAGCATCTCGCGCGACGACGAGGCCGGGCCGACCGTGGCGACGATCTTGACATTTCTCTTGCGACGCACGAGCGGATTCCCCTTTACGGATCATATAAAAAATAGCGCCGCCTGATCATCGCTGCGATCCGCGACAGTTACAAGAACGCCAAGGTTTTTTAGTTGCCACCTTGTGACACGCCGCAATGTAAGTTTAGGGTCTGCCTCCTCGCGAGCGACCCGATGTAGGCGACCGATGCCCGATTTCCAGCCAGTATTCCACCCCGTCGAACGTATCTCTCCCGGCAGTGGCCTGACCGCCATGACCGGGCTGATCCTGCTGTGCGACCATGCCCGCAACGCAGTGCCGCCTGAGATCGGCGATCTTGGCCTGCCGCCGGAGGACATGGACCGCCACATTGCCTGGGATGTCGGCGCGCGCGGCGTGACCCTGGGGCTGGTGGGGCGGTTGGGCGCCGGGGCGCTGCTGTCGACCTTCTCACGACTGGTGATCGACCCGAACCGGGGCGAGGACGACCCGACTTTGGTGATGCGGCTGTATGATGGCTCTATCATCCCGGCGAATCGAAATATCGATCTGTCCGAGATCGAGCGGCGCAAGGTCGCATATCACCGGCCCTACCACGCCGCCATCCGCGAGGCGATCGACGAGATTGTCGCGTCGGGTGAGACGCCGGTTCTGGTTTCGATCCACTCGTTCACCCCTCAGTTCAAGGGCCGTTCTCCACGGTCGTGGCATATCGCCCTGTTATGGGATCGCGACGACCGGCTGCTGCGGCCGCTACTGGCCCGCCTCAGGGCCGAGGCCGATCTGGTCGTCGGAGACAATGAGCCCTATACTGGGCAGCTCCATGGCGATTGCTTGTGGACCCATGGCACCAATCGGGGCCTTCCCCATGTTCTGATCGAGATCCGGAACGACCTTATCGCGGCCCCGGACGATCAGGCCGACTGGGCGGCGCGCCTGGCGCCGATGATCCGCGACGCCGTGGCCGAAATGAAGGCAGCGATGAACGGCGCTTGAGCGGGCCACCCCAAACCCCATATCCTATGTAGAGAACCGACAGGAGACCCAGATGCCCGAAATCAACGTAACCGAGGTCGAGGCGGCCGTGTTCCGCCGCCTGCGTGACCACCTGCGCAACCGCACCGATGTGCAAAACATCGACATGATGAACCTGTCCGGCTTCTGCCGGAACTGCCTCAGCCGCTGGTATCAGGAAGCCACCGCCGAGCGGGGCGCCGAGATCGGTAAGGCCGAGGCCCGCGAGATCGTCTACGGCATGCCTTTTGACGATTGGCGTGAAAAATATCAAACCGAGGCGACCGCGGAACAGGCTGCGGGCTTCAAGGCCAGTCACCCGGATCACTGAACGGCCGATCGGCAAGCCCTGTTGCCGGGGGGGCGTCGCGCCCCTATGGTCCGCGCCCTCTTGCCCATGGGAATCGGGCGCTTGCAAATATCAGGAAAAAAAGAATGGACGAGACAGTCTCCACCACCACGGTTGCAGTCGGACAGTTAAAGTCGATCATCGAGCGGATCGAGCGGCTGGAAGAGGAAAAGAAGGAAACTGCTGAGCAGATCAAGGAGGTTTATGCCGAGGCCAAGTCCAGCGGCTTCGACGCCAAGACGATCCGCAAGGTTGTCAGTTTGCGCAAGCAACCCACCGAGGAGCGGCAAGAGGCAGAGGCGCTTCTGGACCTCTATCTCTCGGCACTGGGAATGTTGCCGAGCTAAGCCGGTTCGATCTGACCGGCTTGCAATGATCGGGTGACCAATGCCGCGACTTCGCCTAGCATGTTATAACATCGCCTGGTTCTCCCGACTATTCGATCAGCACAATCGGTTGGTCGACGATCTGGAGTGGTCGGCGCTGTACAACATCAGCCGGCGTCGCCAGGCTGCCGCGATCGCTGAGGTGTTGAGCCGGGTCGATGCGGACTGCTTTGCCATCGTCGAAGCCCCAAACAACGGCCACCGGCAATCCACCGTTGCTCAGTTGGAAAGGTTCGCCGCGCATTTTGGTCTGCGCCAGCGCGCCGCCCTGATCGGATTCGCTAACCCAACCGATCAGGAAATTGCGCTGTTGTTCGATCCCGATCGAATCAGTGCCGAGCACGCGCCGATAGGCGAGCTTCTTGGGGAGGCAATGGCCGAGAGCGGAGAACTTCCTTTTGGATCGCCGCGTTTCGACGGCGTCTTTCCGGCAGATCTGGACGGCGATGGCACGATTGAGCGGCACCACTTCTCGAAGCCGCCACTCGAGGCAGTGGTAACTGACCTGGCTACCGGCGAGAGTTTTCGGATGATCTCGGTGCATTTGAAATCGAAGAGTCCGCGCGGCGCTGGGTCGCCCGCGCAGGCGCGCCGACGGGGACTTGAGAACCGGGCAAAGCAATACGCTCAGGCGGTTTGGCTTCGGACTCGGCTCGAAGAGCATATGGCGGCGGGTGAGGACGTGATCGTCCTCGGCGATTTCAACGATGGTCCGGGTTTTGACAAGCTGGAGCGCGTGAACGGGCGCTCGAGCGTCGATCTGGTTATTGGGAATTCGGCGCGGCCGGACACCCTATTGGCCAGCTCCTTCGCAGGGCAGGGCACAACATCTGATCGTGCCCGGCCCTCCACCGCACGGTTCTATGACGACCGCACGCGCGTTTATTTGAACGCGCTGATCGATTTCATCATGCTGACGCCCAGCCTCGCCGCGCGGGCCCAACCAAGTTGGCGCATCTGGCATCCCTTCGAGGATGCCAAGTGCTTTGATGATGAAAGTCTGCGCGAGGCATTGAAGGATGCCTCGGACCACTTCCCGGTTTCGGTCGATCTGGAGATGAAGGCCGCGACCGAGGGGCGCTAGGGTGATTTCCGATCTACAAGAACCACGTCCTGCTCGGACTTTATCCGAGCATCCAGATCTTAACTTACTGATTTAAAGGCTGGATTGCCGGTTCAGGCCCAGCAGTGACGAAGAGGATAGCAACTGTACCAGAATGGGACTCGCGCTAAGGCGGCTTCACCTGCCCCCGTTGTCGAGTTGCAGCTCGTCAATCTTGCGGTAGAGAGTCGAGCGGCCGATGCCGAGACGACGGGCCGTTTCGGTCATACGGCCCCGATATAGGGTAAGCGCCCGGGCGATCGCCTCCCCTTCGATGTCAAGCAGCCGGCGGATATGTCCATCGCCGTTCAGGAATGAATTCGTCGATGGCTCGGTGTCAGCATCGTCAACCCCGGCCCTATTCACAACGGCTGGCGCGCCGGTCGGCCTCGTCCCCTCCGCGGACTCCAGCCCATGCAGGTCCTGCGGTCGAATAACTGGGCCATCAGCCAAAATCACCGCGCGCTGAATGATGTTCTGTAATTGGCGCACGTTGCCGGGAAATGAGGCACGCGAGATCGCCTCCATCGCCGCAGTCGAGAACGTATCGATCGCCATGCCCTCGCTGGCGGCTGAGCGCGCCAGGAACATTCGGGCTAGTCCCGGCAGGTCGTCGCGCCGCTCACGCAAGGGCGGCAGGGTCAACGGGAAAACACCGACGCGGTAGTAAAGATCCTCGCGGAATCGCCCTTCGGCGATCATCGCCTGGAGGTCGCGATTGGTCGCCGAGATTAGCCGGATATCTACCTTGACTGGACCGGCGCCACCCACCGGATCGACCTCGCCGGTCTGGATCGAACGCAACAGCTTGACCTGGGCGTCCAGGGGCAATTCGCCGATCTCGTCGAGGAAAAGGGTGCCGCCGGAAGCCTCCTGAAATTTGCCCCGGCGCCGTTCCGTCGCGCCGGTGAAGGCGCCTTTCTCATGGCCAAAAAGGATTGATTCGACCAATGCGGCGGGCAGCGCGCCGCAATTAACGGCGACGAAAGGTCCACCGGCGCGTTCGCCGGAACCATGGATTGCGCTGGCAAAAACCTCCTTCCCGGTGCCTGATTCACCTTGAATCAAGACCGGAATGTCGGATCGAGCCACCCGTCGGGCCAGTGCGATGGCGTCGCGGGTTGCTGGGCTGACCGCAACCAGGTCCTCGAACGATAGGCGGTTATCGGCCTGCCGGCTTAACCGTTGAACTTCACGCGAAAGGCTGGAGATCGACAAGGCGTTGCGGATAGACACGTCAAGTCTTTCCGGCGACACCGGTTTGACGATGAAATCGTTGGCCCCGGCGCGCATCGCATCGACCGCGCGGGTGACCGAACCATCTGACGTTAATACCAGAATTGGCAGGCTGGCACCATTTTCGCGGGCCCGCTCCAGCACGTTGATGCCGTCGAGATCGGGCATGTGCAGGTCGAGCAACGCTAAGCTTATCCCATCCTCGCGGGACGATTCTAGGCGCTCAATCGCCGCGATTCCGCCATCGGCGGTGATGACACCGTAACCAAGCGAGGAAAGAACAGCCGACAAGTAGCGTCGTTGCTGTGGGTCATCGTCGGCGATAAGTATCTTGTGATTCATGCCGTTTGCCCGATTTTGCCCGAATGGTGCGCAGTCGCGGTCGAATCGCCGCTATTTGGCGCAATTTGTCCGTCTCTATTGCCAGCTATCCCACTCCACTGTTGTTAAAACGTTACGCTAAGCATAAACTATGAGCGCCCGAACCAATTTGATGGTTGGTGCGTTGTACTTTCGACGTGTTTGTGCCAAACGGGGCGAAGCGGAACGGTGGGAAAGCCGTCAGCGATGAAATAAATGGGTTCGTCACGGTGCGGCCCAGCATTGAACGGAGTAGAGGGATGAAGACGACTACCTATCTGATGCTTGGCGTTTCTGCGCTGGCGATTGCCGGCTGCACAAACTTGCCGGGCTCGTCGCTGGGCGAGACGTTCAGCGCCGAACGTTACCTGAATGGTGATCATGGCGGTGCCGACTTCAACGGTTCCCTCGCGAGTGAGTATACCGAGCTCGGCCGCCGCGCTGCGTTCAAGGATACTCTCTGGTTGAACTCCACCGCCTACATCGCCAAGGCGCGTCAGGCAGAAGCAGGCGTGACCCCGGCTGCCTGGACCCCGGCTGAGATCGGTGTTAACGGTGACGCGACCGAGATGTACGACACGGTCGTCGCGACCATCGCCGCTAACAAGGATGCCCGTCCGGCAGCTTGTGCCCGTGCACAGGCGATGTGGGATCAGTATCTTGAGGCACTGCGCGGTGGTCCGAAGTTCTGCATTTCGCCTGAGGACGCTCGCGCCCTTCTGGACGAAGCGCTCGCCGCCTGCGGTGTAACCGTCGGGCCGAAGAACTTCATCGTCTACTTTGGCTTCGACAAGTCCAACCTGACCGATGCCGCTCGCGCGACCATCGATGAGGTTATCGCGGCGGTCAACGCCATGGGCACAAGCGCCTTGTCGTTGGTTGGCCATACGGACACGGTGGCTTCGAACGAATACAACCAGGCTTTGTCTGAGCGTCGGGCCAATCGCGTCGCCAGTGCTTTGGCGGAGCGCGGCGTGCCTTCCGGTGCGATGACGCTGGCTGGCCGTTCGGAGAACGAACTGGCTGTGCAGACGGGCGACAATGTCCGCGAGCCGCTGAACCGCCGGGTCGAGATCACTCTCTCGAACTAAGCCACGGTGCATTGAACATAACCGCCCCGCACACCATGTGTGCGGGGCGGTTTTCTTTTACGGAGGCCGTACGCGGGGAAAAGCGGAGCGGAGGATCCAGTAATGCGAATGGCGCGCGCTGTTGCAATTACCACCTTGGCATTCGGCCTGGCGATTACGCCGATACAGGCAATGTCGCAGGATACCGAAGAGCGTCAACTTTCCGAAGAGCTTGATCAGTTATTCCGTGATCTGGTCGAGCAATTAAAGCCTGCCCTGGACGAGCTTTTGGAAACTGTCGAGGTGCTCGAAAACATCGACAGCATCGAGTATTACGAACGCCCGGAGATCCTGCCAAACGGCGATATTATCATCCGCCGGCGTGACGATGCCCCGCCATTGCCGGCCGATGACAGCGAGGAACCCGAAACCGGACCCGGCGTGCGAACCTGACATCGAAGCTCGAATGCTGGGGTTTCCGTATCGCTGCGGTTCGCTTATCTGTGGGACTCAGCAATCAGGAGGATTCCCGGATATGACGCTTGCACCGAATTTCCACCAAGTCCGGTTGATCCGTGACATTGCCAAAGATGACAATAGCAGCGGCGGTGGTGGTGAGGGCGCCGATCGGGACGGCAAGCTGGGTGTTTTGCCGGAATGGGATCTTACTGATTTATACCCCGGGATGGACAGCCCCGACCTGGCGGCGGACATGGAGCGTGCCGAAGAGGCGTGCAAGAAAATCTCCCGTTGTTACGAAGGTAAGCTGGCGGGCCTGAGCGGCAACGAGCTTGCCGCCGCGATTGCCGAGTACGAGGCGATCGACCGGACGCTGGGCCGCGTCATGTCGTTCGCCGGGCTACTCTATTACCAAAACACCTCCGATCCTCAGCGGGCCAAGTTCATGGGTGACATTCAGGGTAGGGTCACCGTGCTCACTCAGCCTTTGGTGTTCTTTAGCCTGGAAATGAACCGCATCGATGGCAAGGCGCTGGAGGCGGCTCTGGCTGAGAGCGCCGATCTCATGCGCTACAAGCCATGGCTCGACCGGCTGCGGGTGATGCGGCCGCACCAACTTTCGGACGAGTTGGAAAAGTTCCTGCACGACCAGTCGGTGGTCGGTGCCACTGCCTGGAACCGGTTGTTCGACGAGACCATGGCCGGACTGACCTTCGATGTCGCGGGCGAGAGCGAGCCGCTGGGTCTGGAGGCGACGCTGAACCTGTTCTCGGACCCGGTGCGGGAGCGGCGCCAGGCTGGCGGCGAGGCGCTGGCGGCGGTGTTGGCGAAGAACCTGCGGCTTTTCACGTTGATCACCAACACGCTGACCAAGGAAAAGGAAGTCGAGGATACCTGGCGCAAATTGCCGACCCCGGAATATGGCCGCCATCTGGGCAACGACGTGGAACCCGAAGTGGTCGATGCGTTGCGCGAGGCAGTTCAGGCGGCGTGTCCGCGGCTTTCGCATCGGTATTACGCGATGAAGGCACGCTGGCTGGGTTTGGAGCGGCTGGAGTACTGGGACCGGAATGCGCCCTTGCCTGAGACCGACGACCGCCTGGTGCCCTGGGCCGAGGCGAAAGCGACGGTGCTGGACGCCTATGCCGGCTTCGCGCCTCGGATGGCGGAACTGGCCGAGCCGTTCTTTGATCACGGCTGGATCGATGCGGCGGTCAAGCCCGGCAAGGCGCCGGGCGCCTTCGCGCACCCCTGCGTGACCGACGTCCACCCCTATGTGATGTTGAACTATCTCGGCAAGACCCGGGACGTGATGACGCTGGCCCACGAGCTTGGCCACGGTGTGCATCAGCGCCTGGCAGCGGGGCAGGGCGAGTTGCTGAGCCGCACACCGCTGACGCTGGCCGAGACCGCCAGCGTGTTCGGCGAGATGCTAACATTCCGCAAACTACTGGACGCCGAGACCGACCCGGTGCGGCGCAAATCGTTGTTGGCGGGCAAAGTCGAGGATATGATCAACACCGTGGTGCGCCAGATCGCCTTCTTCGAGTTCGAGCGCCGCATCCATGCCGAACGTCGCAAGGGCGAGCTGACTTCCGACCGAATTGGCGAGATCTGGATGGAAGTGCAGCGCGAAAGCCTGGGTCCGGCTGTGCATCTGGGCGCAGGCTACGAGACCTTCTGGGCCTATGTCCCGCACTTTATCCATTCGCCTTTCTATGTCTACGCCTATGCATTCGGCGACGGCCTGGTGAATGCGCTGTATGCCGTCTACGAGCAGGGCGGGGCCGGTTTTCAGGACAAGTATTTCGAGATGTTGGCCGCTGGCGGCACCAAGCACCACAAGGAACTGTTGGCCCCGTTCGGACTGGACGCCACCGACCCGGCTTTCTGGGGCAAGGGATTGAGCCTGATCGAGGGCTTCATCGACCAGTTGGAGGCGATGTAGCAGGGTCGGAGCGATATGCAGGAGGCAAAATGGCTACCGCCTTGCATTTACGGAGATGCGTGATAGGACGCCGCGACGGTAGTTGATGGGAGCAAGACATGCAGGATCTGGAACCCGTCCGCGCGAAGTACCTCGCCGTCATCGTCGGCGCCAATGACGAGGCGGCGATCGACGATGTGCGTGTCGCCGCGCTCGGCAAAAAGGGCGAGATCAGCCTGATGATGCGCGAACTGGGCAAGATGTCCCAGGACGAGCGTCAGCAAGCTGGGCCGCGACTGAATGCGCTGAAGGACGAGATCAATTCTGCCATCGCCGCGCGCAAGGCAGCGCTAGGTGACGCGGCACTGGCGGAGCGGCTGGCGACTGAGTGGCTGGACGTGACACTGGCCGCCCGCCCCACCGCTCGGGGAACTATTCATCCCGTGAGCCAGGTAACGGACGAAGTCATCGCGATCTTCGCCGATTTGGGCTTCGCGGTGGCCGAGGGACCGCAAATCGAGACTGACTGGTACAATTTCGACGCCCTGAACATCCCACCCGAACACCCGGCGCGCCAGGAGCATGATACCTTCTTCATGGCGCGTGGGCCCGGCGACGAGCGCCCGCCGCATGTGCTGCGAACTCATACCTCGCCAGTGCAGATCCGTTATATGGCAGAGCACGGTGTGCCCTGTCGGATCATCGCTCCGGGGCGGGTCTATCGCTGCGATTACGACCAGACCCACACGCCGATGTTCCACCAGGTCGAGGGTCTGGCGATCGACCGGGATATCTCGATGGCCAACCTGAAATGGGTGCTGGAGGAGTTCTGTCGCGCATTCTTCGAAGTTGAGGGGGTCGAGTTGCGCTTCCGCGCGTCGCATTTCCCGTTCACCGAACCTTCGGCTGAGGTCGACATCCGCTGCTCGTGGGCCGGCGGACAGCTGAAAATCGGTGGAGGCGATGACTGGATGGAGATCCTCGGCTCGGGCATGGTGCATCCGAAGGTTCTCGCGGCGGCAAACGTCGACCCGACAATCTATCAGGGCTTCGCCTTCGGCATGGGAATCGATCGCATCGCCATGCTGAAATATGGCATCCCGGACCTGCGTGCTTTCTTCGACAGCGACCTACGCTGGCTCCGACACTACGGCTTCGCGGCGCTGGACATGCCGTCGATCCATGGTGGGCTGAGTGCGTGAGTTCGCGCCCGGTTTGCCGAGTGAAGCGGATTCAAGGAATGTGGACGATTATTGAGCTGGAGGTTGTTGGCTGCGGCGAAAAGAGCCTACTGATTCCGACCGTCTTGCAGAGCCTGCGCAGTATCGACGCCAGTGGCCTCGAACTGTTTGTTCATCTCATCAAACTCTTCCATCAAGTAACCGGCGGAATCGCCCAGTACGGAATAGACAACGACGACACCGAGAATTACGATTCCGGCTGTAAGCGAAACCCAATCGACCGCGACGGCGCCCCGCTGGTCTTTCGCGATGAAACTTAACATTTGCACCCCGACCTCATCTGGCATTCGTTTGGGCTTGGCCCGATGATTCTCAACGCCCCCGTGTATTATGAGTATTAGAGTACACGTTTGTGGTTAAAAAAAGGTCACAAAACACGCTGCGGTTGCATTGCATTTTTGCAACGAGGCCTTCCGGCCCCGACTGAATTCCGATACTCAACGCGCGAACGCTCTTATGCAACCCCGGTAACGACGGGACCGAACGATGAAATTCACCTTATCCTGGTTAAAAGATCACCTCGAGACGCGGGCGCCGCTCGACGAAATTCTGGCGGCCCTAACTGATTTGGGGCTGGAGGTAGAAGGGGTCGAGGATCCGGGTTCGGCGCTCGGTGACTTCACAATTTGCCGGGTGATCGAGGCGTTAAAACACCCGAATGCGGACAAGTTGCGTCTGTGCCGCATCGAAGCCTGGCCGAATGGGCCGGACCGACCCTCGGCTGAGGTCCAAGTCGTATGCGGCGCGCCGAACGCACGCACCGGGCTGGTCGGGGTCTTTGCAGCACCGGGGTTGCACATCCCCGGCACCGGTGTCGATTTGAAGCCGGGAGTCATTCGCGGTGTCGAATCGAACGGGATGTTGTGTTCCGAACGTGAGTTGATGATCTCGGAAGACCACGATGGAATAATTGATCTACCTGCGGATGCGCCGTTGGGAGTGCGATATATCGATTATGCCGGGCTGAATGACCCGGTGATCGAGATCGCTGTTACCCCGAACCGGCCTGACGCCCTTGGCATCGCCGGGATCGCCCGCGATCTGGCGGCGCGCGGTCTGGGCACATTGATCACGCCACGGATCGAGACTGTGCCCGGTGTTTTCGACAGCCCGATCAAGGTTGCGCTCCACGACGACGTTGCTGACACCGCTTGTCCACTGTTCGTCGGGCGCTATTTCCGCGGCGTAAAGAATGGACCGTCACCGAAATGGCTGCAGAAGCGGCTGCGGGCTATCGGGTTGCGGCCGATCTCGGCGCTGGTCGATATCACCAACTA
>DATLAW010000154.1:0-8380 GCA_035527255.1 Thermohalobaculum sp.
AGGGACGCAAACCGCCGTACTGCCGACGCTCGGGGTCGAAGGTCAATTTAGCGCCGCATTGCTGACCCGGATTTCGCCAGCCGCGAGCGCGTACAGTTGACCCAAAGGAGACCTCCGCAGTCGATTGCGCGGACGGCAGCAATGCGGACGAAGCCGCCATTTGAGCAAAATTCCAGATGTCCGGTTTGATCCCGATTGCTGCCTTTGAGGCTATGTCAAGAAACCTGCACAGAAGGCGACATAGCCCTTGTTTTAGGCTTACTCCGCATGCTTCAGACAGCCCGATGTCTGCCTTCGGCCGGAAAAGCGACGCTCAGATATGAGGCGATCTTGGCGCGACATTGAGGGGTCGAATGAAGCGCAGCCCGTTCGGCCTGCTCACCGTTCAGCCCCAAAGCAGACGCTCTCAAGGTTGCCTGAATTGTCGCAATTGCACTCGAAACCGAGAATTGATGCGATTGCCGGAGCTACATTGGTGTTTTGTATTCGGCTATTACAAGTATCGGAACTGCTCGCAGTTGTCTTGCTGACAAGTGAGCAGACAGCGAATCTGCGGCGCTACTCCGGTCGCAACCGCAGGGTCATTTCCAGTTGCACAGCGGCGCCGAACGGCAGTTGTGGCGCGCCCGTGGCGGTGCGCGAATGGCGCCCTGCCTCGCCGAAAATGGCGATCAACAGGTCCGAAGCGCCGTCGATGACCTTGGGCTGTTCGGTGAAATCCGGTGCCGAGCGGACAAACCCCAGCAGTTTCTCGACCGACACGATCTGATCCAGATCGCCGGTCGTGTCGTCGACCGTTCGCAGCATCTGCAGCACTGCCTCGCGGGCGCACTGCTGCCCCTGCGCCAGCGTCACATCGCTGCCGACCGCACCGCGCACCAGGCCGATTTGACCCGAAACATACAGCAGGTCGCCGGATCGCTTGCAGCCGAGATAATTGGCAACCGGCTGTTTGGACGGCGGCAGCTCGAGGCCAAGCGCGGTGAGCCGACGCTCGACATTACTGATTTCGGGTTTTTTCGGCATGTTGACCTCCTGTTATGGGTTTAGGGCGCGCCGATCAGGCGGCGCACCCCGCAACTTGTTGAACTCAGGCGGACCGCTCGCGCCAGCGCACCACAGCGGCGGTCACCAGGCCGAAAATCATGTGCCCGATCAGGGACGCCCAGGTCAGGGTAATGAAGCCCAGAAACGGCGGCAATCCTGCCAGCAGGTGCGCCATGACATACAGCGCGAACACCCACAGGCCGACACCGAAGCCAATGCCGACGATCCACCACGGCAGGAACGGCGTGACCAACCGCGCCACCGGGCGGGCGAAGAACAGATAGCCCAGCGGGTAGAAAACCACCCCGACAACGCCGTGGATCAGTTCGGCCAGGAACAGGTTGTTGAAGCCGAACACCGATTGGACCAACGCCGCCGGCTGAAGCGGGCCGCCGACCCAAAGCGGGGTGATGACGCGGGCCCAAAACTCCCATGCCGCGTCCGCCGCAGCGCCCGCGAGGATTGCGGTGACGAAGACCGACATGGTCAAGGCCGGCACCAGAGACGATATCAGGCCGCTGCGTTCAATTTGCTGTTTCGACATTGCGTATACCTCCAGGTTACGGCGCGATTACCGGGGCGGGTCGCGCTTTGTGTTGGCAAGAAAGCTACCGCAATCCGGCCGCCGCGCGCCAATATCGACTGCCGATGAAATCGATAGCCTGTCGCTATCCAGGGCGGGGCGGATTATGCTAAACGGGGTCTCTCAGGTCTCGCTCACTGCATCGAATTTGTCGAAAGCGATTGCCGATGGAAATGCATCAGATCCGGTATTTTCTGGCGGTCTCGCGGCTGCTCAATTTCACCCGGGCGGCCGAGGAGTGCAACGTTGCGCAGCCGTCCCTGACGCGCGCAATCAAGAAGCTCGAGGACGAACTGGGCGGCGAATTGTTCCGGCGCGAGCGGCGGAATACCCATGTCACCGAACTTGGACGGTTAATGCTGCCGCTGCTGAGCCAAGCCTATGATGGTGCGCTGTCGGCCAAGTCGCTGGCAGGCTCGTACGGGGTCGGCGACCACGCGCCGCTGTCGCTGGCGATATCAAAGACTGTCAACATCGAGCACCTGATCGGTCCGATCGCGGAGTTATCGCGGGCTTTGCCGGGGCTGTCGCTGAACTTCTTCCGTGGCACCGGCGTCGAGATACTCGAGAAACTGAAATCCGGCGATATCGAACTGGCGGTCGCGGGACGGTTCGAGACCGAGTGGGACCGGCTGAATGCCTGGCCCCTGTTCACCGAGGGCTTTGCGCTGATGGTCAACAAGCGCCACCCGCTGGCACAGCAAGATCGGCTGGAGATCGGAACGCTGGCGGGGGAGGTTCTGCTGGCTTGGCCATATTCCGAGGAATATTTACGGCTTGGGACGCAGCTTCGTGAAAACGGGATCGATGTGCCAACCAGCCATCAGATGGCGGCGGAGGACGATGTTTTTGCGATGCTCGAGGCCGGAATAGGTGTCGCCATCCTGCCCCGCAACGCCCGGCGCCCGGACAGCATCTGCGCAATCGAGGTGGATGGTTTGGATATCGAGCGTACAGTCTATCTGTACGAGGTCGCTGGGCGGCGGCATCTGCCTGCGGTTGCCGGGCTGGTCAGGATCATCCGCGCCGGGGGTGTGGGGCAGGCGCTGGCGACCTGAGCCCGGGCGGGGTCAGGCGCGCTGGTTAGCGTTGCGCAAAGCCGACAGGATTTCCTCGGCCCCCATGCGCTGCCTGAAATCGGCGTCGACGAAACGGGCCAGAACCCGGCCGCCCTTGGCGATGACAAAGGTGGCGGGAACCGGGACGAACCAGCCATCATTGCCCTGGAATTGCGACAGGTCGCGCCCGACCGCCGCGTAGAGCGCACGCACCGCAGGCCCGACCCAGATCAGCAGGCCCAGCGACAACGCGTAGCCATTGTCGATATCGGTCAGCACCGCGAAATCCAGGCCATGCTCTTCCTTGAGCGTTTTCGCATAGGGTTGATGATCCGGTGTGATCGACACGATCCGCGCGCCGAGGCGCTCGACTTCGGGCTGGATTTCAGCCAGGTGGCGCAGTTCTAGCTGGCAGTAACCACACCAGTGGCCACGGTTCAGGCTGAGGACCAGCGCGCCGTCCTCAACCAGCTCAGGAAGCGATACCAGCCGCCGCCGATCATCGGGCATGGCGAAGTCCGGCATCAGGTCGCCAGGGTTTGGCGCTTGCGCCCCGACCCCGGCAGCTACCAACCGGGAAATCAACTGATCATAGGCCTCGCTGATTCCCGGAGAAGTTT
Organism: Thermohalobaculum sp.; assembly: GCA_035527255.1. Lineage (GTDB taxonomy): Bacteria > Pseudomonadota > Alphaproteobacteria > Rhodobacterales > Rhodobacteraceae > Thermohalobaculum. Next base: position 3,309 of record DATLAW010000154.1, read on the forward strand.
GCGCTATCCGGCGTGTATAGACATCGAGCCGCCGCCCAAGCGGCGCTCCCAAAAGACTGGCCTCGTCGAAGGCCGATCTCTGAACTTTAGGTTCCAAAGTCATTGCCAGGCTCCCGTTGGCAGATTCGAGTCCAGTTTATAGCACCGCGTCCCATAGCCGGGGGCTATGGTTTTGATCAGCGTACGATATTGGCGCCGCGACACCGGGTCTTGGTATGGTTCGATCATGACCTAGTTTCAACTTGAACGCGGCGACCAATGGACCAAGCGACCCGAATGGAGGAAATCATGGACATTCTCTCGACCATCACAATGACCGGTATCAACTATCTCTCGACACTGTTCATTTTCGGGATCGGGGTAATCTTCCTGGTGCTTGCGGTGCTGTTCGTCATCGACATTTGCCAAACGCACGACGCCATCAGGCGCAACTATCCGGTGATCGGGCGATTCCGTACCTTGTTCTCGGCGCTGGGTGAGTTCTTCCGCCAGTATTTCTTCGCCCAGGACCGCGAGGAGATGCCGTTCAACCGGGCGCAGCGCGAATGGGTCTACAAGTCGTCCGAGGGCGTCGACAATACCGTGCCGTTCGGCTCGACCCAGAACCTGACGCCGGTCGGCACACCGATCTTCGTCAATTGCCCGTTCCCGACCCTGGACGAGGACGCGGTCGCCGCGACCCCGGTCCTGATCGGCCCGCATGCGCGTACACCCTATGAGGCCAGTTCAGTCATCAACATCTCGGGCATGAGCTATGGGGCCCTGTCGCGCCCAGCAGTGTTGGCGTTGTCGAAGGGCGCTAAACTGGCCGGGTGCTGGTTGAACACTGGCGAGGGTGGGTTGTCGCCCTATCATCTGGAGGGCGGCTGCGACATCGTCTTCCAGATCGGCACCGCCAAGTTCGGCGTGCGTGACGACATTGGCAACCTCAGCCATGAGCGGCTGGCGGAACTGGCCGCCCTGCCGCAAGTGCGGATGTTCGAGCTGAAGCTCAGCCAGGGCGCAAAGCCCGGCAAGGGCGGCATCCTGCCTGCCGTCAAGGTGACGGAGGAGATATCGAAGATCCGAGGCATCCCGATTGGCGAGGCGGCGATCTCGCCGAACCGGCATACCGAAGTCAACTCGGTCCCGGAGCTATTGGACCTAATCAACCAGGTGCAGCAAATCACCGGCAAACCGGTTGGCTTCAAGACCGTGGTTGGCGCCTATGGCTGGCTGGAGAAGATGTGCGAGGAAATCAACCGCCGCGGGCCTGAGTTCGCCCCGGATTTCATCACTGTCGACAGCGGCGATGGCGGCACTGGTGCGGCCCCGATGCCGCTGATGGACAATGTCGGCCTGCCGCTGAAGGAATCGCTGCCCATGGTGGTCGATATTCTGGGGCGCAATGGTCTGCGCGAGCGGATCAAGGTCATCGCCTCGGGCAAGCTGGTCACCCCAGCCGAGATTGCTTGGGCCTATTGCGTCGGCGCCGATTTCGCCATCACCGCGCGTGGTTTCATGTTCGCGCTGGGCTGCATCCAGGCAATGAAGTGCAACAAGAATACCTGTCCGACCGGCGTCACCACCCATGACCGTCGGCTGCAAAAGGGCCTGGACCCGGAGGACAAAGCAGTCCGGGTCAAGAACTTCGTCGACAAGGTCCGCTACGGTGTCGGCGTGATCGCCCATTCCTGTGGCGTGTCGCATCCCCGGGCGCTGAAGCGCTTTCATGTTCGTATCGTCCAGTCGAACGGCAAGTCGGCGCCGCTGGACGAGCTGTATCCGCCGCAAGATGCGCGCGACGAGGCCGCGTGATGCGGACCCAAGCAAAGGAGAACCCAATGACCATCCCCAAAATGATCAAAGCGTCCGACCTGCTGGTGAGAGCGCTCGAGAATGAAGGTGTCGAGTACATCTTCGGCGTTCCCGGCGAGGAGAACCTGGATTTCGTCGAATCGCTACGCACCTCCAGCATCCGGCTAATCCTGACCCGCCACGAGCAGGGGGCGTCGTTCATGGCCGCCACGTACGGCCGCTTGACCGGCAAGGTCGGGGTTTGTCTCGCGACCCTGGGGCCTGGGGCGACCAACTTCGTGACCGCGGCGGCCTATGCGTATCTGGGCGCCTTCCCGATGCTGATGATCACCGGCCAGAAGCCGATCAAGAAATCGAAGCAGGGCCGGTTCCAGATCATCGATGTGGTCTCGACGATGACGCCGATCACCAAATTCGCCCGCCAGATCGTCAACGGCCACTCCATCCCGGCACTGGTGCGCGAAGCGTTCCGTCTGGCGCTGGAGGAGCGCCCCGGCCCCGCCCTGCTGGAACTGCCCGAGGACATCGCCGAGGAGATGGTCCCCGATGCCGCGATCATCCCGGCCCGAGCACCGAAGCGACCGATCTGTGCCGATGAGCCGATCGATGAGGCCATCCGACTGATCCGCGCCGCGAAGTATCCGCTGGTGCTGGTCGGCGCCGGGGCGAACCGCAAACGGGTCAGCCGCGAACTGTCAGCCTTCGTGCGCAAAACCCGGATCCCGTTCTTCAACACCCAAATGGGCAAGGGCGTGATCGAGGGCTGCGCCGACAAGTATCTGGGTACCGCTGCCCTGTCCGAGGGCGACTATCTGCACTGCGCCATCGAGCGCGCCGATCTGGTGATCAATGTCGGCCATGACGTGGTCGAGAAACCTCCCTTCCTGATGGAACCGGGCGGCAAGACCGTAATCCATCTGAATTTCAACTCGGCCGAGGTCGACGAGGTCTATTTTCCGCAACTCGAGTTGATTGGCGATATCGGCGCGACGGTCGCCCGTTTGACCGAGAAACTGGAGCCTGTGCCGACCCATGATTTCGCCTATTTCGAGCGGGTTCGCACCGAGGTGCACAGCCATATGGAGGCAGGCTCAAACGATCAGCGCTTCCCGCTGGTCCCGCAACGTATCGTCGCCGATGTGCGCCGGGCGATGCCCGAGGACGGGATCATCGCGCTTGATAATGGCATGTACAAGATCTGGTTCGCCCGCAACTACCGAACCCATGTCGCCAACACCGTGCTGCTGGACAACGCCCTGGCGACAATGGGCGCCGGGCTGCCCTCGGCGATGGCGGCGGCGATGCTGTACCCTGAGCGTCGGGTCATGGCGGTGTGCGGCGATGGCGGCTTCATGATGAACAGCCAGGAGATGGAAACGGCGGTGCGCCTGCGGCTGAACCTGGTGGTTCTGGTGATCGACGACAATTCCTACGGCATGATCCGTTGGAAACAGGCGATCGCCGGATTCGACGACTGGGGGTTGACCTTCAACAACCCGGACTTCGTGAAATATGCCGACGCTTACGGCGCGACCGGCCACCGGATCGAGGCGACCAAGGACTTCGCCCCGACCCTGAACCGATGCTTCGAGCAGGGCGGCGTTCATCTGGTGGCGGTGCCGGTTGACTACTCCGAGAACAAGCGGGTTCTGATCGATGAGCTGGCTGAAAAAGTCTGCCTGATCTAGGGGATTGACGATGACGCATGCTCTGGATGTCCGGCAGGCCTACGACGGCGCGCTGATCGAAACCGTGGAGCTGGAAAGCTGGGAGGCGGTCGAGACCAAGCTGGCCGCCGCCACTGCGGCCCATGCCGACCGGGATCGCTGGATTCCGGCTCACCATCGGGTCACGATCCTCAAGCGCCTCGCCGATTTGGTGCGCGCCGAGGCCGAAGACTTCGCCCTGCTTATCGCCCGCGAGGGCGGCAAGCCGCTGCGTGATGCGCGGGTCGAGGTGGCCCGCGCCATTAACGGAATCGAGAACGCCGCTGAGGAAGTTGGCCAGTTACGCGGCGAGGAGATCCCGATGGGTCTGTCGGCGGCAAGCGATGCGCGCCTCGCCTTCACCATCACCGAACCGATTGGCGTGGTCGTCGCGGTCTCGGCGTTCAACCATCCGCTGAACCTGATTGTGCATCAGGTCGTCCCGGCCATCGCAACCGGGTGCCCGGTGCTGGTAAAGCCTGCTGACACCACCCCATTGAATTGCCTGCGGTTTGTCGAGCTGGTGCGCCAGGCCGGCCTGCCACGGGACTGGTGCCAGGCTGTGATCTGCGACATCCCGACGGCCGAGAAATTGGTGACCGATCCGCGCGTTGCGTTCTTCAGCTTCATCGGCTCGGCTCGGGTCGGCTGGCACCTGCGCTCGAAGCTGGCGCCGGGGACCCGCTGCGCACTGGAACATGGCGGCGCCGCCCCGGCAATACTGGACACCAGCGCCGATCTGGGGTTGGCGATCCCGTCCTTGGTCAAGGGCGGCTACTACCACTCTGGCCAAGTCTGCGTGTCGACCCAGCGGATCTTTGTGCCATCCTCGATCCTTGACCAGTTCCTGAAAGACTTCGTACCGGCGGTCGCGCAGCTTGCCGTTGGCGATCCGACCTCCGCCGAGACCGATTGCGGCCCGTTGATCCTGCCCCGCGAGGTCGACCGGGTTCATGCCTGGGTCGAGGCGGCGGCCGCCTCGGGCGCGGTGCTGGCAACCGGCGGCGCAAAGCTGAGCCCGACCACATACCAGCCAACCGTCCTGATCGACCCGCCGTCCGACGCGACGGTCTCGACCAGCGAGATTTTCGGGCCGGTCACCTGCGTCTATCCCTACACCGCCCTCGACGAGGCGATTGGCCGCGCCAACGCCTTGCCGTTTGCCTTCCAGGCCGCGGTTTATTCGCGCGACCTCGACATCACGATGCGGGCCGGGCGGCGCCTGAACGCCTCGGCGGTCATGGTCAACGACCACACGGCGTTCCGGGTCGACTGGATGCCGTTCCAGGGGCGCGGCGTCTCGGGCTACGGGACCGGCGGAATTCGCCACACCATGGCCGATATGGTCCAGGACAAGATGCTGGTGGTGTCATCGCCATCGTGGTGACACGGTGGGGGTCGCAAACCATAGCACAGCGCTATCAAATCAATCATCGATCGATATTGGCGTCATTTCGTCCCCGTTTCTAAGGTTTGAACAGGCGCTGGATACCTTGCGTTTCAGTAAAACAGGAGACGGTTATGAAAACGACACTCTGTGCAGCAATGATTGCATCGTTGATGACTTCG
>DATLAW010000155.1:0-16038 GCA_035527255.1 Thermohalobaculum sp.
CCCAGACGGCAGAAGCATGGATGCGGATCAGACCCGAACGGCTAGTCCTATTGATCGGTGACCCGGGTTCACCCATCAGACAGCTGTATGAGAAACGAGAGCGAGCGCTTGCGCGCCTGCTGCGGTTTCGAGACGCCCTTAAAGAGGCAGAGGTTCAATTTTCAAGACAGGATGCGCAGAAACGCGGCGCTCGGATCGTTCGCTTGATAGGGTACAAACTCGCCCAGTGACAATGGGAGTCCCACGGCATGATCAGCATCGAATGGCTTCGCGAGGATGCGGTGCTTGCCATCCGTCCACAAGGCCCAGTGGAGGAGACGGACTTTGCAAGCGTTGCATCGGTCGTCGATCCTGCCATCAGCCGGCATGGCCGTCTGGAAGGTCTGCTTGTTGATGCCCGCGGCTTCGCGGGCTGGGACGATACCCGTGCACTGCTGACCCATATGCGCTTTGTAGATGCGCACGTCGCGAACGTTGCGCGCATTGCCGTTGTTGGAGACCAGTGGTGGCTGCGCGCGGCACCGGCTATGGAGCCATTCCACGGGACTCCGATCCGCCATTTTGCCGCCGCAGAAGAGGCGGCCGCGAAGTCCTGGCTTCTGGAGAACCCGCCGGTGCCCGCCACCGTCACCATCCTGCCAGAAAGCGAGGGCGCGCTGGTCGGGGTTCATATCACTGGTCGATTGCGCGACGCTGACTACAAAAAGTTCCAAACAGAAATTATGGCGCGCCTGGCCGTTCATGGGGGGAGGTTAGTAGGGGAATAGTAGGGCAGCGGGGTAAAAGCCTGGAATACACCATCCAACGCCATGCAAAACCCCCGCCGTTCAAGCTGTTGCATTCGTGCGGTTTTATGCAATCCGAGCCAACGCCAGCCAATGTTGTCCAACATGGGCAAAGGCCCCGACCCGATAACTCCCCCTTTCCGGGGGAGGGGACGCCAACACCGGTGTCGGGTTTCCTTCTCCCTCCCCTACAAGGGGAGGGTCGGGGAGGGGTCCGGCGCAGGCGCCTGCCAACGGAGACCGGAGGACATGACCACAGCCGAAGCGCCAGCCCGCGACCGCACCCTTGTCGGTATCGGCTGGATGCTGATCACCACGGTACTGTTTGTCTGCGTCACCGGCATCGTGCGCCATCTCGGCTCGGATATCCCGGCGGTCGAGGCGGCGTTTTTGCGCTACTCGATCGGGTTGGTTATGGTGCTGCCGGCGTTCCTGCCGCTGCTGCGTCAGCCGCCCAGCGCCGGGCAGATGAAGATCTACGCCGGGCGCGGCCTCCTGCATGGTATCGCTGTGATTCTGTGGTTCTACGCCATGGCCCGCGTCCCGATCGCCGAGGTCACAGCGCTGGGCTACACCTCGCCGATCTTCGTGACCATCGGCGCGGCTTTCTTTTTCGGCGAGAAGCTGCATCTGCGCCGGATCATGGCGGTCGTTGCCGGATTTATCGGCGCGATGGTCATCCTGCGGCCGGGTTTCCAGGAAATATCGTCCGGTCAGCTGGCCCAGCTCGTAGCAGCACCGCTATTTGCCGCCTCATTTCTGCTGGCCAAGGGTCTGACCCGCACCGCCAGCCCTATTCTGATCGTCGGCATGTTGTCGCTGTTCTGCACCCTGACGCTGCTGCCCGGCGCGATCCTGCAATGGCGCGATCCGACGCTGGAGGAGGTGGCGTGGCTGGCTCTGACTGCGGCCTTCGCCACCGCCGGGCATTACACCCTGACCCGCTCCATCGAGGCCGCACCCCTGACCGTGACCCAGCCGGTCGGGTTCCTGCAACTGGTCTGGGCGGCGCTACTCGGCACCCTGGTCTTCGGCGAGGCGCTGGATCCTTATGTCTTCATCGGCGGCGGCATCGTCGTGGCGGCGGTCACCTACATCTCGCACCGCGAGGCGGCGGCGGCCCGCAGCATGCGCACCCCACCGGCGGTGGCAACGAAGGTCTGAGGCAGCCGTAGGGTGGAACTTGTTCCACCTCGTTCGCGGTGTCGTGGATCGGTGCATCATGATGCACCCTCCTCGGGTCAGTCCGCCAGGCCAGCCCTCCGCAGACCATCAGCAAACCTTGCCTTGCATTCCGGGTCGGTGATCGGCAGCGAGGTCAGAATGAACTCCAAAGTCACACCGGGCCAATGCCCCCGTACCCGCTCAACAGCATACGCAGCCTCATCGGCGCGCCCGAGATGACCAAGTGCTGCCATTTCAGCAACGCTTGCATGAAGCGCGGTGTTATGTTGTTGCAGCGCGCGGCGCGCCCAGTCGAGCGCCTCGTCGTATCGCTCCAGCAGGGTCAGCGCGATCGAGCGGCTGGCCATATAGGCCCACATCACCGGGTCACGCGGGCTGAGGCGCATCGCTTCAGCATTCGACAACAGCGCATCGGCCGGATGACCCGACATCCAAAGGCTATGACCCCGGCCGAAATGGGCCATGGAATAGCTGGGATTCTGACTGATCGCCCGATCACAATGCTGGATCGCGTTTTCGTGCTCGCCTCGGATCGAGAAAACCCGGCCAAGTGCGACCTGCGCAAAGGGGTCGGCGGCATCGAGCGTGACGGCGAGTTTGCCTGCTTGATATGCCCGCTCGATGTCCTGCTCGCGATTCCCGGACGCTCCGGTCAACACATAGTAACACAGTGAGAAGGCAAGCCCGGCATGAGCCAACGCGAAATTCGGGTCGCGCTCGATGGCCTGTTCCATAAACCCGACCCCGGTCGCAATTTCCTTCGGAGAAATCCGATACAGATGCCACAGCCCGCGCTGGTAGCTCTCCCAGGCGCCCAGGCTGTCGGGCGGTTTGCGCCGCGCCCGCTGGCGCTCGGTGTCGGCCAGATGCGGCTCGATGGTGGTGACGATGGCGTGGGTCACTTCGTCCTGAACCGCGAAAATATCATCGAGATTGCGATCATAGCGCTCGGCCCACAGATGGGTATCGTCGACGGCATCGATCAGCTGCGCGGTGATCCGCACCCGGTTTCCGGCCCGCCGCACGCTGCCCTCGACCACGTATCGCACGCCCAGGCGCTGGCCAATCTCACGCACCTCCAGCGCCTGGCCCTTGAAGGCGAAGGACGAGTTGCGGGCGATCACGAACAGGCTGCGGAACTTCGACAGCTCGGTTATGATGTCCTCGGCAATTCCGTCGGCAAAGAACTCCTGCTCCGGGTCGCTCGACATGTTGTCGAAGGGCAGGATGGCGATCGAGGGTTTGTCCGGCAGTGCCAACAGTGTACCTGCCCGGCGCCCGCATCCGGCCACCTGAACACCCGGATCGGACGCTTGATGCCCTTGACCTCATGCTCGCCCGCATCGGCGAATTCGACCTCGACCCGGTTGCCGATGCTCTCCTGCACGATCGAGGCGATGCAGATGCCGCCCGGCTCGGCCAGCGCCTCCAGCCGCGCCGCCACGTTGACGCCGTCGCCATAGATATCGTCGCCGTCAATGATCACGTCGCCCAGATTGATGCCGATGCGCAGCCGGATCGGGCCACCCTGCTCGGCCAGCGCCGCCTGGATCGCCAGCGCACACTCGACCGCGTCGACGACCGAAGGAAATTCCACCAGCACACCGTCGCCCATCAGTTTGACGATCCGCCCGCCACGCTTCTCGGTTTCCGGATCGAATATTTCCGTCCGGTGCGCCCGCAATGCCGCCAGCGTGCCAGCCTCGTCGGCCGCCATCAGTGTGGAATAGCCGACCACATCGGCCGCCAGGATCGCGGACAACCGGCGTTGTGTCTTTGCACCGCTCATTCCGGCAGCCCGGCCGCGCGCAGTGCATTCAGCCAGCGCTCATGCGCCTCTGGCAACATGATAGGCACCGCCCGCGTCACCTTCGAGACTGTGGTGTCCGGCAGCAGCCGCAGCAAACCGGCCAGCGCTGCGTGGGCGTCGTCGGGCCGATCGAGGATGGCGAAGGCCGCGGCCCGTTGGCGATATGCGGTGGGCAGCTCTGGAAACTCGCGAATGCACGCGGCGGTGACTTCAAGCACGTCGTCGTATTCTTCGGCGATGAAGGCGCCAATTCCCTTTCCAGAATACCACCAGCCAGCCATTGGGTCGTGCGGGCTCAGACGGAATGCCCGGTCAAAGGCTGCGCAGGACGCCAGGTAATTGCCGCACAACGCCTCGCCGACGCATAGGAACCCGGTCGCGGTGGCCGAGTTCGGGTTAATCTGTACTGCCCGACGGATGTGGCTGAGGCCATCGTCGAAGCGCCAGTCGAACAGGCTGGCGAAGCCCAGGATCGCCTGGGTGGCGGCGTCCGATGAATCAAGTTGCACGCCGGTCCGGGCCGCCTGCATAGCCAGCGCCACCTCCTTGCCCCCATCGGCGCCGCTCCAGCCATATATCGCGGTCATGACGTGGCAGACCCCCAGTTCCGCATAGGCCTGGACCAGGCGCGGATTGGATTCGATGGCCTCGCCTAGGAACCGTTTCGCCTCGGCGATATGCGCCGCCGTGTAATGCGCGATATGCCAGCGTGCCCGCATCACCCGATCCCAGGCGTCCAGATCCTGCTGGCTCTTGCTGTAGGCGCGCGAGATCTCGGCCTGAATCAGCTGTGGAGCCACCGCATTGACGATGGCGGTGGTGATCTCGTCCTGCACGTCGAAGATCTCGTCGACCGTGCGGTCGAATCGATCGGCCCAGACGTGGTTGCCGTTGTGGCCATCGATCAACTGCCCGGTCACCCGAATTCGGCTCCCGGACTTGCGCACGCTGCCTTCCAGCACGTAACGAACGCCGAGATCCCGGCACACTGCCGATATTTTCACTGCCTTGCCCTTGTAGGTGAAGCTCGAGTTGCGGGCGATCACCAGAAATTCGCGAAACCGGCTCAGCTCGGTGATGATGTCCTCGCAGATACCATCGGAGAAGTACTCCTGATCCGGATCGCCAGACATGTTGTCGAAGGGCAAGACGGCGATGGACGGACGCTCCGCAGCCGGCTGCGCCTGCTCGGAAAGATCGACACCCGCATCCGGCCACCTGAACACCCGGATCGGCCGCTTGATGCCCTTGACCTCATGCTCGCCAGCGTCGGCGAATTCGGCCTCGACCCGGTTGCCGATGCTCTCCTGCACAATCGAGGCAATGCAGATGCCGCCCGGCTCGGCCAGCGCCTCCAGCCGGGCCGCCACGTTGACGCCGTCGCCGTAGATATCATCACCGTCGATGATCACGTCGCCGAGGTTGATGCCGATGCGTAGCCGGATGCGGCTGTCCACCTCCGCGTTGCGCTGCTGGATCGCCAGCGCCGCCTCGACAGCGTCAACCACGCTGGGGAACTCGACCAGCGCCCCGTCGCCCATCAGCTTGACCAGCCGCCCACCGCGCTCGGCGATCACCGGATCGAATATCTCGGCCCGATGGGCCCGCAGTGCGGCCAGCGTCCCCGCCTCATCCTCGCCCATCAGGCGCGAATAGCCGACCACATCGGCGGCGAGGATGGCGGACAGCCGGCGCATGATCGAACCCCTCTAAAGCTGGCCAAACCTACCCGATCGCAACTTGAAACACCAACCACCAGTTCACCCCATGTCGCGCTCGGCAAGGACCTTCTTGGCGATGCGGAAACACTCGACGCCGGCAGGCACACCGGCATATATGGCGATGACATGGATGACGGCGCGCAGCTCCTCCTTGCTTACACCGTTGGTGATGGCGCCATTGAAATGCAGCTCCCATTCGTGCATCCGGCCCAGCGCCGCGATCATGGTCAGGTTCATCATCGAGCGGGTTTTCGGCTCGATGACCTCGTCGCCCCAGCCAAATCCCCAGCACCATTCGGTCATCATCTCCTGGAACGGCCGGCTGAAATCATCTGCCGCCGCCAGGCTTTTATCGACATACTCGGCCCCCAGCGTGGCCTTGCGCTTTGCCAGTCCCTTGTCGAAACGTTGCTTGTCCATGATTGTCACTCCCCGGCTTCATTGTTTCATCTGCGACACACTTTGCCGCTGATAGAATTGACGGGCCGGACCGCGCGGCACAAGCCTGAATGCGGAGTTAACGCGCGGAGACCCGATAACATGACCACAGCAACCGCCAGCGTTGGAACCGGTCGCCCCATAGGCCTGATCCTGATCGCCATGATGGCGTTCTCGACCCAGGACGTCGCAGTAAAGTTGGTGGCGCCCGAAGTGTCGCTGTGGCAGCTACAGGCGGTGCGCTCGCTGGCGACCCTGGTGCTGTTGTTCCTGTTGGTCGCGGCGATGGGCAAACCCGACGCCGTTCGCCCCAAATCGCTTCGATGGCCGTTGGTGCGGGCCGGTTTCATGTGCGCCTCGTATCTCTGCTTTTACGCCTCGCTGCCCCTGCTACCGCTGTCGCAGGCGGCGGCGACCTTCTTCACCGGTCCGCTGATCATCACAGTCCTCGCGGCGTTTTTGCTCGGCGAGCCGATCGGGCCGCGCCGGGTTATCGCGGTGATTGTCGGTTTCGCCGGGGTGCTGTGCATCATCCGCCCCGGCGCCGAGGGCTGGCAGCCGGTGGCGCTGCTGCCGCTGCTGTCGGCGGTCAGCTACGCCACCGGGGTCACCATCACCCGCTGGCGCTGCCGCGACGAGTCGAACTACGCCCTCAGTGCTGTCCACAACGCCGTCTACGTCGTGGTCGGCGTTCTCGGCTTGCTGCTGGTTCCCCTGCTGCCCTGGGCGCCCGAGACCCGTGCTGGATGGCCGTTCCTGACCGATGGCTGGTTGCCGCTGACCGGCTTTGCGTTCGGCCTGATGCTGTTCACCGCCGCGACCCACCTGGTCGGCGTCCTCACCAGCGTCCGTGCCTACCAGATCGAGGACGCCAGCCGCATCGCGCCGTTTGAATATTCCTATCTGCTGCTGATGCCGATTTATGATGTCGTGCTGTGGGGCAACTGGCCACAGCCGCTGACCCTGGTCGGCATGGCCCTGATCTGCGGCGCCGGAGTTTTCGTCGCCTGGCGCGAGGGCCGCCCGCCCCGGCCCCAGGTGCATCCGCGCGGCGAAGACCCGTGGACACCCGACGCCGAAAAAACCGATAAGGGCGCATGAGCGACCCGCGCCAGATCCTCCGCGCCATGTTCGACGCCGCCGTCGCGGCCGCCGACCCTATGGCGGTGCTGTCGCGCTACATGCCGGACCCGCCGAAGGGCCGCACCATCGTGGTCGGCGCCGGCAAGGCCTCCGCCCGAATGGCCGAAGCGCTCGAGGCGGCTTGGCCCGATACAGGCGCAGGCCCGCTTTCCGGCCTCGTGATCACCCGCTACGGCCACAATTGCCCGTGCCGCCATATCGAGATCGTTGAGGCCGCACATCCGGTTCCCGATGCCGCCGGGGCGGCGGCGGCGGTGCGGATTTTGCGGCTTGTGCAGGGGCTCACCGCCGATGATCTGGTCATCGCCCTGATCTCCGGCGGCGGCTCGGCGCTGATGACCCTGCCGGGCGGCGACATCACTCTGGCCGAGAAGCAGGCGATCAATCAGGGCCTGCTGGCCTCCGGCGCCGCTATCGGGCAGATGAACGTGGTCAGAAAACACCTGTCGGCGATCAAGGGTGGGCGGCTGGCGGCGGCGGCGCATCCGGCGCGCGTGGTCGGCCTGCTGATCTCGGATGTGCCGGGCGATGACCCCGGCGTCATCGGCTCCGGCCCGACCGTGGGCGAGACCTCGACCCCGGCCGATGCGTTGGCGATCCTCGAGCATTTCCGTATTCCGATGCCCGCCAGCGTGCGCGCCCATCTCGCCAATGCCAAGACCTGCCCGGCGCCGGATGACCCGCGCCTGACGCGCTCTGAGAACCACATCATCGCCGCCCCACAGATCTCGCTGGAGGCGGCGGCGAAGGTCGCCCGCGCCGCTGGCTACACTCCGATGATCCTCGGCGACAGTCTGGAGGGCGAGGCCCGCGAGGTCGGCATCGTCCATGCCGGGATCGCCCGCCAGATCCTGACCCACGGCCAGCCGCTGCCCCGGCCCTGCGCCATCCTGTCGGGCGGCGAGACCACGGTGACGTTACGCGGCAACGGGCGTGGCGGTCGCAATGTCGAGTTTCTGCTGTCACTGGCAATTGCCCTGAACGGTCAACCAGTCCACGCAATCGCCTGCGACACCGATGGCGTCGATGGTGCCGAGGAAATCGCCGGTGCCATCTGCACCCCCGACACCATAACCCGCGCCCGCGCCGCCGGGATGAACCCGCTGGCCGAGTTGGCCAACAACAACGCCCACGGTTATTTCGCCGCGCTGGGCGACCAGGTGATCACCGGCCCGACGTTGACAAACGTCAACGATTTCAGGGCGATGCTGATCGGGTGAGGGCGTCTTCACCACCCTCGACGTCATGGCGCCCGGCCTGCTCGATAGGCAGGATAGCGTCAATTCCAACCGATCTCACCGCCATGGCAGTCAGCGCAGAACGGGGCGACGATATCGGACTGGCCCTGCATGCACTGGCCCGGATCGTCGAATACGCTCGGGTCGATCTGTGCGTTCGGGATCCAATTGTAGTAGTCGATCAGGTCGAGATCACCGGCGTTCGTCTCATAGAACAGATGTGGCCGGCCGGCTGTCGAATACCACGACTGGATGTAGGCACTGCCGCCGAAGAAGCAGGACAACGCGTTGAGATCGTCGCCCGAGGGGTTCAGAGGCGAGTTCGCGGCGATGCCGGCCCGGCAGGCGCAGGCATCCCGGGTCGGCCAGTTGGGGTGCCAGATGCCGACATTTTTCAACCCCCCCTGGCACTGCACCGGCGCGCCTTGATCTGGGCCCGGACTTGGCCAGAAGATCTCCCAGGTCGTGTCCGAGGTCAGCCGCGTATCGTTGACCGAGCCGTCCTGGCCGCGTATCTTCGATACTTCGCGCAGGTTCGGATAGTCGTAGTAGATCAGCATTGACGTGTATGAGCCGCCGACGGCAAAGAGAGCACCGTCGGAGTAAGCAGTCTGGGGCCATGTCGGCAGGGTGAAAGACCCGCATCCGGCGAAACTGACGCCTGGGATCGACGGATCTCCCAGCCGGAGCTGGCTGTCCGGAATGACACCGCCGCTGGCGGCTGCTTCGGCCAGTTTGCCAAGTTCCTGGGCCTCGGCGCTGGACCCAGTCGCCGTGGTTACCTCCGGCATGTTGACAAGTGCGGCGTCGCCCAGGACGGGCAGTTTCTGGTCGTTGTCCGGCCGCGACATCAGGAAGCGTAGCGGCACGCGCTCGGCCGGGCTGGCGGCGGCGGTGAACCAGAACCAGTCATATTCGGTCGCTTTCCCCTGCGCTGCGCCGCGATGGCCCGCCGCCGCCGGCTGTGCCGCGCCGCTGGGGCATTTCCAAGCTTCGGCTTCGACACCGCTGACATAGCTGATGCCCTCGCAGGAACAGCCCTTGCCGTAGAACAAGTTGGTCGGCGGGACCAACCAGTTATCCTGCCAGATCGGCACGTATTGCGGATTGCCGTTCTGATCGGTGATACCGCGGTAGGTCTTGTCCTCGACGATCAGGAACTGGTCGCGGGTGCCGGACTCGAGGCCAATGGTGGTGGCCAGCATGGTGTTGATTGCCGATCCGACAATGACCTTCGCGAATTTGAGCTCGGACTGGTCAAACGGCGTCAGCAACGCAGTGGTGCTCCACACGTCCGGCAAAGTCGGCACCGGCTGGTTCGGCGCGCATTGCTGGATGACCGGGTAGGCTCCCGGTGGCATCGGCGCCTGGCCGCCGCTTTGCGACAAGGCCGGCGACGATATTAGAACCCCTGCGGAAATGGCGAGTAGCGCGCGGCGTAAACTCTTCGGTGTCATGAATATCCCTCCCTAATTGGCGGCGCCCTGAGAGTTTCATTTAAATTTTCAGGACGTGTCTCAGGAATACACGCGGGCCGTGTGGAGTCAACGTGTCTCTGGGATGACGGCGTAGAGGCTGGCCCCCGGGATTCCAACGCGAAGGCCAACACTCATTATGTCTCGTCAATCAACCCAGTATCAGACCGAGTGAGGGGCGTTGCCGTTGGCGTTGGACTTCAGTGGGGAGCTCGGGGGATATGCTCATCCCCGACGCGGCCCAACCGCCGCGATCAAATTGCACAGCAGCCGCGCCACTGCCTTGGCGCCTAGCCCGGCGGGGTCCTGCTCGGCGACATACTCGACCAAGGTCGCCCCGGCGATGGTGCCGCGCGCCGCCACGCCTTCGAACAGGTCCAGCATGTGCTGGTAATCGATGCCGCCAAAGGCTGGTGACAACACACCGGGACACAGCGCCGGGTCGAGGCCGTCGGCGTCGATGTTGAAGACCACCCGCGCGCCCTCGGGTATCGCCGCCAGCGCCGGTCCCAACCCCTCGGCATGGACCCGGCGCATCGGGAACAGCTTCGCCCCCCATGCCTCGGCATCCGCCACCTCACCGGCCCTGGCCGAGCCGACCCCGCGTGCGCCGATCTGCACGATGCCCGCGACCTGCGCCATCTCCGAGGCCCGGCGCATTGTCGACGAGAAACCGTGCGTCACGCCCTCGACCTCGTGGCGCCAGTCGAGATGGGCATCGACCTGCACCACCCAGACGTTGTCGCCGGAAAAGCCCTCGAAGAACGGAATCGGCACCGAGTCGTCGCCGCCAAGCAGGATTGGCACCGCCCCCGCTGCGCGCACCGCCGCGACCGCCGCCCGGATCGCCGCCCGGTTCCCGGCGCCGTCATCCTCCGGATCGCCCAAGACGTCGCCAATATCGACCGCATTCACCGTGCCGAGCAGCGGCTGGCCGGTGTCCATGTCGATATGCGCCCGCTGGGTGTCGTACCACTCCAGCGCCGCGCGCAATGCCGTCGGCGCGCCCGCCGCGTGGCTTGGCGTGCCCGGCTGGTAGGGGGTGCCGTGGCTGGCGCCGAATATCGCCACATCGGCGCCGCTTTGGCCAAGCTCGGACAGCGCCACATGGGGCAGGTTGCAGAAGGTCGTCGCAGGGCGGATCATGGCAAGCCTCCTTCAGAACAATCCATCATAGGCACGGCGCGGAATCTCGACCGCAATCAGCGTGAATTTCTCGGCGGCCAGCGCCTCGGTCACGGCCAGCCCCGCCTCTCCGGGGCCAGTGACAGTGACGCCAATGCCGCCATAAACCCTTGCGATTGCGGCAAAATCCGTGCGCTGAAAATCGACGCCGGTGTTTCGCATCGCCGATCCGCGCTGCTTCAGTTCGATCAACGCCAGCGACTGATCGACGAAGACCACCACCACCAACGGCAGCCCCAGATCGCGCAGCGTCGACAACTCGCCCAGCGTCATTTCCAACCCGGCATCACCCATGAAGGCAATCACCGGCGCATCGGGCCGGGCGTATTTGAACCCCATGCCCAGCGGCAGGGCGCAGCCCATGGTGCACAGCCCGGTCGATTGCAGCACCCCGCGCGGATGCTTGGCCTGCCATTGCTGGCTCAGCAGGATGCGGTGGGCACCGCTGTCGATGGTGATGGTCACCTCGGGTGGTGCGGCCGCCAATATCTCGGCAATCGCCTGCCCTGGCCCCCAACCGCGCGGCGGCGCAAATGTTTCCGACAATGCGGCCCGGATGCGCGCGGGCGTGTCATCCGGCCAACCTGGTTTCGCCTGCCCGTCCAGCGCCGCCAGACCGCCAGCGATCGAGCATACCCAGGACAGCCCGGCATAGTGCATGTCATGATGGTTCGGCGCATGGGCGAACTCGATTGCCTTGGCCGGGTCCCAGGGGTCCTGCCAACCGGCCCGCATCTCGATCGGATCGTATCCGGCCGCGATCACCAGATCGGCGGCCTCAAACACCGGCAGCACGATCTTGTCCGCCTTCGGTGACAATCCGTGCCCGCCCAATGACAGCGGATGATCCTCGGGCAGGATGCCCTTGGCCTTGTAGGTCGTCAGCAGCGGGATCGAATGCTTCTCGACAAAGGCCCGCACCGCCGCCGCGCCACCCGACTCGTTCAAAACATCCAGCCCGGCCATCATCACCGGACGCTTGGCGGCGCCAAACATTGCCCTGGCGCGGTCCATCGCTGGCCCCGCCGCAGGCGCCGAGGGCAAGGCAGGCCCCCGCAGCACGACCGGCGGCTGTGGCTGCTCGGAGGCCGCAACCCGAATCGGCAGGTCGATATGCACCGGTCCGGGGCGCCCCCCAAGCGCAATTGCCAGCGCCTTGCCGATCATCGTGTCGATGGCCCCGTCAGGCGCCACAAACGATGCCTTGCATATGCGGGCGAAAGCAGCCGAGTGGTCGAAAACCTGATGGGTGTAGCGCATCGCCTCGGCGGCATCGACGGCCCCCGAGATCACAATCAGTGGCACCCGGTCCTGCTCGGCATTGGCGACCACATTGAAGGCGTTGGCGATGCCCGGCCCGACGGTGGCGACCAGGATCCCCGGCGCGCCGGTGGCGTGCCAACCGCCCTCGGCCATGAAGCCCGCGGCGTTCTCGTGCTTGGTCAGGACGAAGTGGATACCTGCCCGCTCCAGCGCATCGATCAGCGTCAGAACCTCGCCACCGGGGATTCCGAAGGCGAAACGGCAACCGGCGGCATGCAGCCTCCGGGCAATGACATCGGCTGCGTTCACTTCAATCCCCTCATTTCAGTCTCCGGCAAAGGCGCACAGCGTATGGACCTCGATGCCCATATCCTTCAGCCGTTTCTCGCCACCCAGATCCGGCAGGTTGACCACAAACGAGGCGGCAACGATATGCCCGCCCAGCCGCTCGATCAGTTTGACCCCCGCCACCGCCGTGCCGCCAGTCGCCAGCAGGTCGTCAATCAGCAGCACCCTGGCGCCAGCCTGGAAAGCGTCTTCATGGATCTCGATGATCGCGTCGCCGTATTCCAGACTGTAGGCCTCGACGATGGTGCGCCCCGGCAGCTTGCCCTTCTTGCGGATCGGCACGAACGGCAGCCCCAGATTATAGGCGATGGCGCCGCCCAGGATGAAGCCGCGCGCATCCATCGCCACCACAATATCGACACCGTCCCCGTGATAGGGCGCCGCCAATTCGTCCACCGCGCGGCGGAACGCCTCGGGTGCTGCAAACAGCGTCGTCACATCGCGGAACTGGACCCCGGGCAACGGGAAATCCGGGATCGTGCGAATATAGTCGGTGAGCGGTTTGG
Source organism: Thermohalobaculum sp. (assembly GCA_035527255.1). Classification (GTDB taxonomy): domain Bacteria; phylum Pseudomonadota; class Alphaproteobacteria; order Rhodobacterales; family Rhodobacteraceae; genus Thermohalobaculum. The sequence continues at coordinate 13,098 of DATLAW010000155.1, forward strand.
TCGTCATCACGTCGGCTTTCGTTTGGGGTCGCGGGCGATCCTAGGGCTTGGGCTGGCAAAGACAACCGGTGCTTTAGGGCTCGCCCGCAAGCACCGGCCACAGCGCCGGAGCCAAGGTCCAACGGCCAGGAAACGGCTCGGCGCGCAGGCGCTCGACCGCGGCCTGCGCCTGCCGGTCACGCGCGTCCCAGCCGCCGGAAATCCGCTGATATCGGGCACCGGTGCGCTCCAGCATCGCCTCACATAGCGACTGGAACCGCCGCCGCCCACCGCCATCGGCGAAATAGCGGATGCCGTCCTGCACGAAAGGCACATCGGCATCGAGCAGCAGGTACAGGTCTCCCATCGGCCGCGCCTCCAGTTCAGGCACCCGCTCGCCCAGCAGCATCTGCGCCCAAACCGCGGTCAGCAGCGGGTCGGTGTCCTCGATCAGCACCGGCCCGCCCCAGGGCGCGATGGCGGCGCGGTGGGCTTCATGGCGGCGGGCAAGCTCGATAAGTTCGGCCGCACTCCACGGGGTGTCACCACGGGTGCCCTCGTAGATCCGGCCGTATTCGGCAACCACCGGGCCATCGTGGGATGCCGCCAACCGGTCGGCGAGACTGGACTTGCCGACGCTCTCGGCCCCGAACACCACGACCCGTTTTTGATACCATGGCCGGACCAGACCGGGGATGTGGCGCCAATTACCGGCCGGATCGTCGCGGATCTCGCTGCTCGATATCGGGAACGCCCGCCGCCCCAGGTCGACCGGTAACGGACGTGCCTCCAGTTCTTCGGCCAGTCGGGCCAAATCGGGCTCGGAGCCGAAGGCGTAGTCGATCGGTTCGGGGTGAATCTCACGGATCGCCTTGCGCCAGATTGACCAGAAATCCGGGTGATCGGATGGTGTTTGTGGCATTTCCCGGTCGCAATGCACCACATTGACGCCGGGCAGCAGGTCACGCATCCACCGCGCCCGCAACTCCGCTGGCATCGGCTCACGCTCCAGCGTGCAAACCATCACCGTCAGTTCGTCCACCAGCGCCGCCGCCATCTGGCACAGCGCGACATGCCCGGCATGAGGTGGCATGAAATTGCCGAGGAGGAACCCGCGCGTTGTCACCGGGTCAGCCGAGCACGCGCCCGGCGACCGCATCCAGCTTGGCCAGAAGCGCCGGGTCGCGCTGCTCGGGCGCCGTCATCAGGGCAAACTCCAACGCCCGGTCACAGCCATGCGGGCAGGCCGGCCGCGCGCCTGAAAGCATTGGGATCACGTGTTCCAGCAAGTTCCGTGCATGCCCGACATTGGCGTGCATGGTGGCCAGGATCGAGGTGATATCGACCTCGCCATGGTCCGGGTGCCAGCTGTCGTAGTCGGTGACCATCGCCACCGTGGTGTAGCAAAGCTCGGCCTCGCGGGCGAGCTTGGCTTCCGGCATATTGGTCATGCCGATCACATCCGCGCCCCAGTGTTCGCGGTACATCCGGCTTTCCGCCAGGGTCGAGAACTGCGGACCCTCCATGGTCAGATAGGTGCCGCCGACGTGCGCTTTGACGCCGAGATCGTCCGCCGCCGCAGCCAGCGCCCGGCGCAGTCGGGTGCAGGTCGGCTCGGCAACACTGACATGGGCGACGCAGCCGGTCCCGAAGAAGGTTTTCTCGCGATTGACCGTGCGGTCGATGAACTGATCCACCAGTACAAAATCGCCCGGCGCCATCTCCTCGCGGAACGAACCGCAGGCCGAGACCGAAATCACGTCGGTCACTCCGATCCGCTTTAACGCATCGATATTGGCGCGGTAGTTGATGCTGGTCGGGCTATGACGGTGGCCCCGGCCATGGCGAGGCAGGAACGCCACCGGGGCGTTACCCACACGCCCAGTCAGGATCTGGTCCGACGGCTCACCCCACGGGGTCTCGACTGTGACCCACTTCTCGTCGTGCAGCCCCTCGATGGCATAGAGGCCGCTGCCGCCGATCAGCCCGATCATCGCGTTTTCCATGGCGTTCCCCTCAGCCTGGCCGATGCATTTCCCAGACATCGGTCACTGTCGTATAGTCCATGTAACCCAACCGGGCGACCGGATTGTAGGCCAATACATCGACCCGGCCGTCGTTGAGGATTGCCTCGTCGATATGCACCCCGACGACCTCGCCGATGACCATGATGTTGAAGGCATGCGCATGCCAACTCGGCAGGTCCTCGACGATCTTCACCAACCGGCATTCCAGCACCGCCGGAGACTCGCCTACATAGGGCGCCGAGATCGATTTTCCCGGCACCTTGGTCAGCCCAGCCAGCTCGAACTCGTCAACCTCCGGTTGATAGGTGCCGGATGAAATGTTCATCGCATCCTTCAACGCCTGACTGACAATGTTGCAGGCGAACTCGCCAGTCTCCCTGATATTGGCAATCGAGTCCTTGACCGCTTCCGGTCGGCTTTTTCGCCCGCTCTGCGAGAACATCACCAGCGGCGGCGCGTCGCCACAACCATTGAAAAAGCTGTAAGGCGCCAGATTGGCGCGGCCCTGGGCATCGATGGTCGAGATCCAGCCGATCGGGCGCGGCGTGACGAGCGCTTTGAACGGATCGTGCGGCAATCCATGGCCGTCGGCCGGGCGGTAGAACATGGCGGTGGCTCCCTCTGGTCAGCAACAGACCGGCATGGTAACGCCGTTGCCCTGTGATAACGCCGTCCCGCCGCGAAGCAACAGTTGTGACACCCAGTAACCTCCCCGAAGAGAACATCGTAACCACCGAACCATAGCCACAGATATGTTCCGCGTCCTGCCAGAAACGCCCAACGACAGTGACGAGGTCGAGATGCTGCTCGACCTTGCGTTCGCGCCTGGCCGCGCGGCGCTAAGCTCGTATCAGCTTCGTGCCGGGGTGGCGCCAATCGCTGAGCTATCGACCATAGTGCGTGATGAGTACAACGCGGTGGTCGGAGCGATCCGC
>DATLAW010000156.1:0-3264 GCA_035527255.1 Thermohalobaculum sp.
GGGGCCACCAGCAGCATCCTGACCCTGATCGATGAACAGCCGTTGGGATTGATAGCAAAGCTGGGGCTCGATCCCGCAGTCGTCAAAGGCAATGCGGTGGTGAAGGCTTTGGTGAGTTTTCCGCTGATCCAGGCATTGGAATTGGACGAGGTCGAGGTCGAAGCGGACGCCCAGCTTTTCGCTTTGCGGTTGCCGTTCCGTCTGCCCGGCGACCGGATAATTGACGTTGCCGGGGAAACGGTCGCGTTGCGGGCGAACAAACGCGAGTTGCGCCTCTCGGGCCCTGTCCACATCGATGGCACGCCTATGGTTCTGGACTGGAACGAATACTACGGGCGTGGGTCAAATCACCGGACAATTGCGCTGGATGGTCCGGCAACACTGCCGCTTCTGGCGCAGTTTGGTCTCGACACCGAGTATTTTGTCGGTGGTCAGGCTCCGATGAAGCTCAATTTGGAGCAGACCGGGAAGCCGGAATACGCCTTCGATCTTGTCGCCGATCTTGGCCCGGCACAGTTGAAGATCGCCGATTTCGGATGGGACAAGGCGCCTGGCGCCAAAGGTCAATTGGTGGCGAACGGGTCGTTCGGTGGCGGCGTCCGGGTGCCGCAGTTCCGTCTCGACGCAGGCGATCTGAAGGCGACCGGCAGTATCGAGTTTTCTCCCGGCGGGAAGCTGCAGAAAGCCCGGGTCGCCCGGTTGCAATACCGCGGTCAGGCCGACATCGCGCTGGCGGTCGACCGCGTCGGTGATGGCCCGGACCTGGCGCTCAACGTGACCGGAAACCGCCTCGATCTGGCAATGTTTGACGACCTGCCGGCCGCTGGTCCGGCGAACGACACCAACGGCGGCGCAAATGGCGCAACACCGTTGGCAGTTCGCTACAGCCTCGACGAGTTGGTGGTCACCCGCAAGATTGTTTCGCTGCCCGCGACCGGCACTTATCGCCGTGACGCCGGGCGCAATGCGGTCGCGGCGCTCGATGGCAAGCTTGCCGGGCAGGTGCCATTTCAGGCGACATATGAGAAAAACCACGCTGAACCCGCAACGGTCCGGATCACGGCGGACGATGCCGGCGGAATGCTGGTCGCCGCCGATCTGTTCAAGGGCGCCCAGGGGGGCACGTTGGAGCTGACCTTACGGATAGCCCCTGAAGGCGGAGCTGATCTGGTTGGGGTTGCGATCATGAGGGATGTGAAAATCAGCGGTACAGGCACGTTTACGTCGATCCTCGACGAGGGTGATCTGCCTGATGCCGCCAAGGCGGCTGAACAAGGTGGACTGTCCTTTGACAAGGTAAAGGTACCGTTCGAGTATCATGAAGGGTTGTTGACGCTGGACGATGTAACCGCAAAGGGCAAGCTTTTGGCGGTAACCTTGGAAGGTACCGTCAACGAGAACAACGATGAATTGGACCTTGTCGGGGTAATCTCGCCCGCCTATGCGATCACCGGGTTGCTCGACAACATCCCGGTGATCCGTGAAATCCTGTCGGGCGGCAAGGGCGAGGGTATTCTGGCGATGACGTTCAAGATCAACGGCAGTCTTGACGACCCGGATTTCTCGGTCAATCCTTTGTCTTTGCTAGCCCCGGGTATCTTGCGAAAAGTCTTCTCCGGCCGCAGCGCCAGTCCGAATGAGAAATTTCTTGAAAGTTTGAAGCGTGAGATCGATTGAACCGGCTAGTCGAGGCCGAGGTGGCGAAGTACGTCGATGGGCCGCCATCCATTAGTCCTTAGTTGCGCCAGAGAATGGGCATGATCACGCTTTGCCAGGCGCTTACCCGCGGCGTCGCGGATCAGGCGGTGGTGACGGTAGACTGGTGTGGCCAAGCCCAGAAGCGCCTGGAGCAGCCGGTGTATCGGTGTTGCCGAAAACAGGTCGCGGCCCCGGGTGACATGAGTGATTTGCTGCTCGGCGTCATCGACGACCACAGCCAGGTGATAAGCCGGAGCGCCATCGCGGCGCGCCAGAACCACGTCGCCGGTACCGGAGATCAGGGCTTCCGTATCGAGATAAATGTCACCGGCCTCGCCGGACCGTCCCGCATCACATTCCTCAAAATGCAATGCCGCCACGGCAGTAGGCCCACCAAGTGATCCAATGGCACGCCGCATGTCGAGACGGACCGCAGCCGCCTCGCCCGGTTGGTGAGCGCGGTCGCGGCAGGTGCCGGGGTACACCGGTCCATCAGGACCGGGCGCCGATGCGCCTTCCTGTGGGGCCGAGATCGCCTCGGTGATGTCGCGCCGCGTGCAGAAACAGGGATAGGTCAAGCCAGCGGCGGTTAGCCGGTCAAGTGCTGTGCGGTAGGCGGGCAGGCGGGCCGATTGGAACAGAACTGGCTGTTCCCAGCTCAGGCCGAGCCAGGCAAGATCGCGAAAAATCCCCTCGACGAATTCCGGCCGCACGCGGGTTTGGTCGAGATCCTCGATCCGCAACAGGAACCTGCCGTTCGCCGCCGTCGCGCCCCGCCAGCCGGCCAGAGCCGAGAAAGCATGACCCAAATGCAGCTCACCAGTTGGGCTGGGCGCAAATCGATCTAAATGCACGGCGTCACCTCCACTGTGGTTTTCGGTTGCGACAATATTTCTGTCAAACGGTGAATGTGGGCAGCTTGAAGAATATTGCAGCGCACAATAAATCCCGATAGTGTGTTCGCAATCGCAATATCATGGGAGCAGTAAGATGTTCACGAAATCCTCAGACTCGCTTGATCCATGGACCGGCCCGGCCCGCGCCGCCTTTGAGTTCTGGATTGGCCTGTGGCCCGTCGCACCAATGTTTGGAGTTGAGTGGCGGTTCGGCGATACTGTTGTCCAATTCAATCCATTCTCTGAAGCTCCGATTGGTGACTCCGCGAAGCCAATCGCCCGGCCAGTATCGACACCAGCTTCGATACCGGTATCAAAGCCCGTGACCATCAAAGTCACTCCGGCGCCCGCGCCCGTCGTAGTCAGTTTCACAGCTGAGCCTGTCGCCGAGGTGGAGAAGGTCGCAATCAAGCCAGCTCTGGCTGCAACTCCAGTTATGGTCAACCCAGCTGCGCCACTCGCCAAGGCGCCAGCCGATCCAGACGACCTAACGGTGATCAAGGGCATCGGTCCCGGTCTGGCCGGTCAGCTAGAGCGTGATCCGTGAACGCTGAATCATTGAAGGGATTCCTTTTTGTCGGTTGAGATGCGATTCTTCGCCCCAAACAACAAAGGGGCAGAGGATGAGCGCAGCCTTCTCAGCCGATCTTCGGGGTCGGGTGCTTGATGC
>DATLAW010000157.1:0-2734 GCA_035527255.1 Thermohalobaculum sp.
CGGCTGCGCGGCGAAGGCTGGTTCTGGATCATCTTCCGCGAGATCCTGCCGAACGTGCTGACCCCGCTGATCGCCGAGTTTGGGCTGCGTTTCGCTTTCGCCATCCTGTTCCTCTCGTCGCTGTCGTTCCTGGGCCTGGGCATCCAGCCACCCGAGGCTGACTGGGGCGGCATGGTCAAGGACAACAAGGACGGCATCATCTTCCTGGTGCCGGCGGCGCTGTATCCGGGTGCTGCGATCGCGATACTCGCGGTCTGTGTCAACATGGTGGTGGATTGGTTGCTGAACCGCACCGCCAGCCTGAAGGGAGGACGCGGCTGATGAGTATGCTTCTGCAAGTCCGCGACCTAAAAATTGGCGCAACCGCTTATCCGCCGGGCGAGGACCCGATAGATATCGGCATTGTCCACGGCGTTAGCTTCGATCTGGAAAAGGGCAAGGTTATTGGCCTGATCGGCGAATCCGGGGCAGGCAAGTCGACCATCGGTCTGGCGGCGCTGGCCTATGGCCGGGGCGGGGTTCGGATCACCGGCGGCTCGGTGCTGCTGGATGGCAAGGATATCCTGCGCTACACCAAGGCCGGCATCCGCGACATCCGCGGGCGGCACGTCTGCTATGTGGCGCAGTCGGCGGCGGCGGGGTTCAACCCGGCGATGCGGCTGGCCGACCAGGTCATCGAAGCGACCGTGTTGCACAACATCATGGGCCGGGCGGAGGCACTGGAGCGGGCGCGCTATCTGTTCGGCGTGCTCGGCCTGCCGGACCCCGACAACTTCGGTACCCGCTACCCGCACCAGGTCTCGGGCGGCCAGTTGCAGCGGGCGATGACGGCGATGGCGCTGTGCTCGCGGCCGGACCTGATCGTCTTCGACGAGCCGACCACGGCGCTGGACGTCACCACCCAGATCGACGTGCTGGCGGCGATCAAGCACGCCATCGAGGAGACCGAGACGGCGGCGATCTACATCACCCACGACCTGGCCGTGGTGGCGCAGATCTCCGATGACATCATGGTGCTGCAGCACGGCAACACGGTGGAATACGGGTCGGTTCAGCAGATCATCGAGGAGCCGCACGAGCAATACACGCGCGACCTGATCTCGATCCGCTCGGACATCAAACCCGAACAGCCGGACCAAAGCGGCGCGCTCTTGAAGCTCGAGGGCATCGATGCCGAATACGGCCCGAACGCCAAGGTTCTGTTCGATGTGACGATCCACCTGCCAAAGGGGCAAACCCTGGCAGTGGTTGGCGAAAGCGGCTCCGGAAAATCGACGACGGCCCGGGTCATCACCGGGCTGTTACCGCCCTCCAAGGGGCAGGTGCTGTTTGACGGACAACCATTGCCGCCAGCGCTGAAGGACCGTAGCAAGGACCAGCTGCGCGAATTGCAGATGATCTACCAGATGGCCGATACCGCGATGAACCCGCGCCAGACCGTGGCCGAAATCATCGGCCGCCCGCTGACGTTCTACTTCGGCCTGCGTGGCGAGGAACGGCGGCGCAAGGTGACCGAACTGCTGGATATGATCGAGATGGGCGACCCGTTCGCCGAGCGCTATCCGGCCGAGCTGTCGGGCGGCCAGAAGCAGCGCGTCTGCATCGCCCGCTCGCTGGCGGCCCAGCCCCGCCTGCTGATCTGCGACGAGCCGACCTCGGCTCTCGACCCACTGGTGGCGGAGGGTATTCTCAAGCTCCTGCTGGAACTGCAGGCCGAAACCGGTGTCAGCTACCTGTTCATCACCCACGACATCGCCACCGTGCGCGCCATCGCCGACAGCATCGCGGTGATGTACATGGGCAAGGTGGTGCGCTTCGGGCCAAAGTCGAAAGTGCTGAACCCGCCCTTCGACGACTACACCGACCTGCTTCTGAAGTCGGTGCCGGAGATGGAGCTGGGCTGGCTGGAAAAGGCGCTGGCAGGCCGGAAGATGGCGGCGGCTGGCAACTGAGGCGGGGCGGTCGCCAGCGCGAACCGAGGGTCCGCTTACGGGTCAATTGCGGGCAGTCGTGCCCGGCACTCTGGGTGCTCGGGGTTGACCCTATTCCGACGCTTCGGCATGCCCTGCACCTAGTGGAAGCGCTCGCAAAGCGATCACCAGATCAGGCCAGGCAGAATTATCGATTGCCGGCGTGCATCCTTTTCTTTCGTGCCCGCGTGGTTTTAGTCCCTTCGTCACTGCCGTCGTGAAAGGTCCCAAACCAGCGGTCCCACGGCATCTCCTGATTGCCATAGTTGCACTCGTAATAGCGGTGGTGGAGTTGATGGTAGAACGTCCCCAGTGCCAGCCGGCGCCTATCCTTGATCAGCAAGTCTTCATAGCCTGTATGGGTCATCGCAGCACCTGGCCCAACATAGATCACATGGAAATATAGATGAACCGGATGGCTTGGCACAACACAGTGGATGAGGAGCGACGAGAGGTAGACTAGGTGTTCAATCGGATGCATCGACAACCCAGACCACGGGCCGATGTTGACATTGCGGTGATGCAACGAATGGACGCGCTTATAGATGAAGGGCACATGCAGCATCCTATGCGCCCAGTAGAAATGAAAGGCTGACCAGATCGGCAACAGCACCAACCCTGCGATGAACAGGATCGGGTTCGAAGCGATAGTGATCGTCGGTGCGTATCCGTTTGCCATCAACCACATCACCGAGACTTGAAACGCGGCCATTTGAACACCGATGAATCAGCTAGCGGCAGATCAGGATGATAATTCCATTCCC
>DATLAW010000158.1:0-4056 GCA_035527255.1 Thermohalobaculum sp.
ATGGTGACTTTTTCAGCAGCCTGCTAGGTCGAAAGATGGGCTGAATTTCGCCTCCATGGCACCAAAGTGAAATTTGGAAGGCCACTCCTGCCAAAGCGTCCGCGATACCTCCAAAGAGCAGTCGGCCTGTTACACCCCAAGCTCTGATTCCTGTCGGATTAACATCTGATCAGGGGCAGGACTAACTGGGAATCGATTTGACCGCCGAAAGCACACAAATTAGACCGGCGCTTCACGTTAAAGGGCCTCACACCCTTGCAGGAGTCTTGTACATTAAGTCTGGGCATATTGTACAATAACTGTTGAGACTAGGCTCTAGAAATTTCGGCTTTCGTTCTAATTTATTGTTTTCTTTCAATGCATTGCTGCGCGACGTCCGAAAACAGTTATTTGGTGGCGGGGGTGGGGATCGAACCCACGACCTCAGGATTATGAGTCCTGCGCTCTAACCAGCTGAGCTACCCAGCCACGCGTCGGCCTTGTAGGCACGGTGCCGACCGCCGTCAAGCGGCGTATCCGAGGCGTGGACTTAGATCGTGCGAGCCAGCAGATCAAGCCAGTTCCGGTAGCAAATCTTGGCAATCAGCACCTCGCCATAGCCCGCTTGGCGCATCGCGGCGACCAGACGCGGCAGGCCGGTGACATCGCGGATTTCCAGCGGCAGCGAGCAGCCATCGAAATCGGAGCCCAACGCCACCCCATCCTCGCCCAGATGTTCGACCAGGTGATCGAGATGGCGCAGCATGGTCTCGATCGGGGTGTCGAGGTTGTCCTCGCAATCGGCCCGCAGGAAGCCGACGTTGAAGTTGAGGCCGACCACGCCATTGGACTCGCGGACGGCCTTCAACTGGTCGTCGGTCAGATTGCGCGGGCAGGACGACAGGGCATGGGCGTTGGAATGAGTCGCGACGAGAGGTTTCTGCGAAAGCTTCGCCACATCCCAGAAGCCGCCCTCGTTCAAATGCGACAGGTCGATCATCACGCCCATCGCATTGCATTCACGCACCAGTGCGCGGCCAGCATCGGTGAGGCCCGCCGTTGGATCGTAGCTTTCGGCCATGTGGATCGGCGCGCCATGGGCAAAGTCGTTCGGGCGCGACCACACCAGGCCCAAGGATCGCAGCCCGGCGGCATAGAGAACCTCCAGCGTGTCCAGCCCGGTGTCGATGCATTCAGCACCCTCGATATGCGGCAGGATGGCGAGGCGGCCGACCTCCATCTCCGCGACGATATCGGCGGCCGTGCCACATAGCGCCAGATCGTCCGGCAGTTCTGCCGCCAGCCGGCGCATCCGCGCGAACATCGCCAGCGTGAAATCGAGCGCGACCTGCCGGTCAACTGGGCCATAGCGCCGAGGGTCGGGTCGGTCGAAGGGAATAAACTCGCCGTTGTGGATGGCCGGGGTGAACATGGCGAAGAAGCCACCAGCCAGGCCCGAGGAACGGGCGCGCGGCAGGTCGATGTCGAGGGCCGCATCGCCACCGGCAAAATCGATCCCCTCGCCGTCTCGCGCGGCGCGTTCCAGTTTCAGGAGAGTATCGTTGTGCCCATCGAAGACCGGCATCAGGTTATCGCTCATCCGCTATTCCACTTCTTCGGGTACATAGCCAAGGCTGGCCCGCAGCAGCCGGTTTGTATAGTCTTCCTTCGGCTCCATCCGCCGCATCGCGTCGACATCAAGGGTCTCGACGATGCGGCCGTCCTTCATCACTGCGATGTTCTCGCACATGTGGGCGACCACCGCGAGATCGTGGCTGACCAGCAGGAAGGTCAGCCCGCGTGCGGCGCGCAGGTCGGCCAGCAGATTCAGCACCTCCGCCTGAACCGAGACATCGAGCGCCGAGGTCGGTTCGTCAAGCAGCAGGATTTCAGGCTCGAGCATCAGCGCCCGGGCAATTGCAACGCGCTGGCGCTGGCCACCGGACAGCTGATGCGGATAACGAAAACGGAACGAGGCGTCGAGACCGACGGCGCGGAGGGCTTCCTCGATCCGCCCCTCGATCCGGTCGAAGCCATGCAGCATCAGCGGCTCGGACAGCGTGCGATCGATCGTGTGGCGTGGGTGCAGCGAGGCGTAGGGGTCCTGAAAAACCATCTGCACGGTGCGATAGAACGCGCGGTCGCGGCGGTGGCTGAGTTGTTGGCCAGCGACAGCGATGCCGCCGGTCCAGTCGCGGATCAGCCCGGCAATGGCGCGCAGCACCGTGGATTTGCCGGAACCGGACTCGCCAACCAACCCGAATGAGCCTCCCTTGGGCACGCTGAACGACACCCGATCGACGGCGACGTTGCGCGCCGCGCCCTCGCCGAAGATGACGGACAGGTCCGAGACCACGATTGCGCCGGATGTGTTCTCAGACATGGGCGTTAACGCTGGGCTCGTCCAGCCAGGCCGGATCGCGCTGCATCACTTCCAGCCGGCGCGCCGGCGCGTCGAGCCGGGGCAGCGAATTCAGCAGCGCCCGCGTATAGGGGTGTTGAGCCTGGTGCAGCGCATCGGCGCGGCAGGTCTCGACGATACGGCCGCCATACATGATCAGGACCCGGTCACAGAAGGTTGAGACCAGGTTCAGGTCGTGGCTGATGAAGATCAGCCCCATGCCGCGCTCGCGCACCAGCTTGTCGAGGATCTGCAGCACGCTCATCTGCACGGTGACATCGAGCGCCGAGGTTGGCTCGTCGGCGATCAGCAGGGCCGGGTCCGGGGCCAGCATCATGGCGATCATGATGCGCTGGCCCATGCCGCCGGAAACCTCGTGCGGGTATAGTTTGGCGACCCGCGCGGCATCGCGAATCTGCACTGCCTCGAGCATTTCGATCATCCGGGCGCGGGCCTCGCCCCGGCCGGCATCGGTGTGGAGCCGGTACGATTCCTGGATTTGGTCGCCGACGGTCATCACCGGGTTTAGCGAGAACTTCGGGTCCTGCATGACCATCGAGATCTTCTCGCCCCGAACGTGGCGCATCTCATGCTCGGTGAGGTTTTGCAACTCCACGCCGTCGAATTCGATCTTTCTGGCAGTGGCCTGGCCGGGCGGACGCACCAGACGCAGGATCGCGCGGCCGGTCAGGGATTTGCCCGACCCGGATTCTCCGACGATCCCGACCCGCTCGCGGCCGACCGAGAACGAGATGCCGCGCACCGCCTCGACAACGCCGCCGCCGCGCTTGGGGAACCGGACCCACAGATCCTCGACGCGCAGGAGGTCGGTCACTGGCCACCCCGTTTCGGGTCGAGCACATCGCGCAGTCCGTCGCCGAGCAGGTTAAACCCGAGCGAGACGATGAAGATTGCCAACCCCGGCATGGTCGCGACCCACCAGTAGTCGAGGATGAACCGGCGACCGGCCGAGATCATCGCGCCCCACTCAGGCATCGGCGGCCGGGCGCCGAGGCCGAGAAAGCCCAGACCCGCCGCAGTGAGGATCACTCCGGCCATGTCCAGCGTCATCCGGATGATGATCGACGACATGCACAGCGGCCAGACATGACCGACAATGATCCGCAGGGCACTAGCACCCTGAAGCTGGATGGCGCTGATGTAGTCGGCGCGGCGGATGGTCAGGGTCTCGGCCCGGGCAATGCGGGCATAGGGCGGCCAGGCTGTCAGCGCGATTGCCAGGATGGCATTCTCGATCCCGGCGCCGAGCGCCGCAACGAAAGCCAGCGCCAGCACCAGTCTGGGGAAAGCGAGGAAGATATCGGTGATCCGCATCAGCACGACATCGACCCAACCACCCAGATAGCCCGCTGCCGTGCCGACCAACAGCCCGAACACCGGCGCCGTCAGCGCCACCAAGCCGACGATGAACAACGTGATCTTCGCCCCATGGACGATGCGGCTGTAGATGTCGCGGCCAAGGTCGTCGGAGCCAAGAATATAGCCGCCCTGGCCCGGTGGTGTCAGCCGGGCGGCGAGGTCCTGTGCGAATGGATCATGGGTTGCGATCAGTGGTGCGATCGCGGCGACGACGACCAAACCGACAATGATCAAAAGGCCTAGCATCGCCAGATAGTTGGAACGGAAATTGGTCCAGCCGAGATAGAGCTGTGCTA
>DATLAW010000159.1:0-14516 GCA_035527255.1 Thermohalobaculum sp.
CACCCGGTGACGGTGATCGACATGGGGGCGCATCTGGGGGCGATCCAGAAGAACGGGTTGAAGCTGATCTGGGAGGACGGCAGCGAGATCGTGAGCGCGGTCAAGGCGGTTTCCAGTGCCGCCGAGGCGGGTGAGCAGGATCTGGTGATCCTGGCGGTGAAGGCACATTACCTCGAGGGCGTGGTTCGCGACATTGACAAGATGATGCATGCCGAGACCATGGTGATGACGGTTCAGAACGGTCTGCCATGGTGGTATTTCCAGCGTCTGGGCGGGGCGCATGACGGGCACAAGATGTCGAGCCTCGACCCCTCGGGTGTGCTGAGCCGCAATGTCGATCCGTCGCGGCTGATCGGCTCGGTGGTCTATCCGGCGGCGGCGGCGGTGGAGCTTGGGGTGATCCATCATGTCGAGGGTGATCGCTTTCCGGTGGGTGAACTGGACGGCTCCGAGTCTGACCGGGTCAAGTGGGTGCATGATGTGCTGGTCTCGGGGGGGCTGAAGTCGCGGGTGCTGACCGATATCCGGTCCGAGATCTGGCTGAAGGCATGGGGAAACCTTTCCTTCAATCCGATCAGTGCGTTAAGCCACGCAACTCTAGTAGCGATCTGCCAGTTCCCGGAGACCCGCGCACTGGCCGCCGACATGATGGCCGAAGCGCAGGCGGTGGCTGAGAAACTTGGCGTAACATTCCGCGTTACAATCGAAAAACGGATTGCCGGTGCGGAGTCTGTTGGTGCCCACAAGACATCGATGTTGCAGGATGTCGAGGTCGGGCGGTCGCTGGAGACCGAGGCGCTGGTCGGCTCGATCCTGGAGATGGCCGAGCTGACCGGCACGCCGGCGCCGTCGATCAAGGCAGTCTATGCCTGCGTGAAGCTGCTGAACAAGGTCATGCTGAGCGAAGGCGGTGGGGTCAGGGTGATGAAGGCCGGGTAATTTTCAGAGCACCTTGCCGGGGTTCATCAGGTCCTTTGGATCGAGCGCGTGCTTGATTGCCGCCATCATCCGCAGCTTTTCCGGCGAGGCGTGGCCTCGTAGGGCGGCGCGCTTCTCGGTGCCGATGCCGTGCTCGGCGGAGATAGCACCACCGGTCGATTTCAGGTTGGCATAAACGGCTGCGGATACGGCCTTCGCTGTTTCGGTTGGCAGGGTCTGGTCGTTGCCGATCGTGACATGCAGGTTGCCGTCGCCAAGGTGGCCGAACAGGTAGAACTCCAGCGTCGGGTCGAGTGCTGCAAGCCGTTCGACGGTGCCGGCCGCATAGCTGTCGAGATCGGTGAGGGGCACTGAGACGTCGTACCAGAGAGCATGCGGCAAGGTCTGGTCGATGGCAAACGACTCCTCGCGAATGCGCCAGATCTCGCCGCGTTCGCGCTCGCTGCCGGCGACGACTGCATCGGCAACGACTGCATTGGTGACGGTGGCGGTTTCCATCAGTTCGGCGAAGCGGCCGAGAAGCGCCTCGGTCATGTCTGTGTCAGTGGCGAGAGCCGCCACTTCGAAGATCGCATAGATCGGAGCGTTGGCAAAATCGAGCACCCGCGACAACCCGATCGCATTGGCAACGCGGCAGGCGTAGGAGCGCCACATGATCTCGCCGCGCAGGAGGCTGAGATCGGGCGCGTATTGCAGGCGGCGAAATAGATCGAGCGCGGCGGCGGCGTCGGGACATGTGGCGAGCACGGTTGTCGCAGCACCTTCCGCCGGCGACAGGCGCAGCACCGCGCGCGTCACCACGCCCAAGGTGCCCTCGGCGCCGCAGAACAGCTGCTTGACGTCATAGCCCTCGTTGCATTTGAGCACCCGCGTCATGTCGTCGAGGATGGCGCCATCCGGCAACACGACCTCCAGGCCGAGCAGCCGGTTGCGCATGGTTCCATTGCGGAATGCCTCCATCCCCCCGGCATTGGTCGAGATCATGCCGCCGATGGTCGCGGTGCCTCGTGCCGCGAGGTCGATTCCGGCGGTCAGACCATATTGGGCGGCGGCCTCGTCCAGCGCCTGGAGCGTGATCCCGGCTTCGACGACGGCGAACATCGCCAGCGGGTCGATCTCGATGATGCGGTCGAGCCGGTCGGTCATCAGGATTACTTGGCCATCGGTCGAGATCGCACCGCCCGAAAGCCCGGTGCGTCCGCCCTGCGGAACAACTGCGGTGCCGCAGCTGTGGCAGAGCGCGACCACGGCAGCGACTTCAGCGGTCGATCGCGGCAACACCGCGAGGCCGGCGCCGAAGTTTTCCTGGTGAAAGCCCGGATTGAGCCCGGCCAACGCTGCGGCAGTGCGAATGCCGTTCTCGCCGACAATCGCGGCGAAGCGATCTTTCATCCCGGGGTTCATGCGGCGCGTGCCGCCTTCGCCGCCACAACCTCGCGGGCGCAATCGAGGAAGGCGCCGATTAGCTTGCCGCCGGCCCGTTCGCGGAGGCAAATCAGCGCCTCGTCCAGCATGACCTCGCAATCCGAGATGCGGAGCGGCACCAGGCGCGAATCGCGCCCAAACTCGGCCGCCGAGACGATGCCGACGCCACCGCTGGTGGCGACGATTTCGCGGACCGCCTCGCGGCCCTCGGCTTCGATCGTCGCTTTGAGGGTGATGCCGCGCGCCGTTGCAGCGGCTTCCATGCTTTGGCGGGTCTTCGAACCCGGCTCGCGCAGCACCAGCATTTGCTTGGCCAGCCGTGCGAGTGTGACCGAACCGTTCCCGGCCAGCGGGTGGTCCGTTGCGGTGAAGGCAATCAGCGGCGCGGAGCTAAGCTTGATCACCTCGAAGGCATCGCCCAAAGGCAGGTCGCTGAGGATGCCGACCTCGGCCTCGTAGTTCAACAGCCGGGCCAGAACATCGGCCGAGTTGCCAGTGTGAATCGAAAGCTCGATGCCGGGAAACTGCTCGCGGAAACGCCCGATCACCGGCAGCGCGTGATGCGCGGAATCACCGATCACCCGGAGCGAACCGACCCGCAGCGAGCGCGATTCCGACAGCATCTCGTGGGCCTGCTTCTCGACTTCGAACAGGCGGCGGGTGATTTCGAGCAGACGTTGACCGGCATCGGTGATGGTGACTTGCTTCTTGCGCCGGTTGAACAGGATGATGTCGTTTTCTTCTTCAAGTTTGCGGACCTGGTCGGATATTGCAGGCTGGGTCAGGTGGAGCGCCTCGGCGGCGCGCGAAAAGCCGCCGCAGATGGCAACATAATGGAAGGCGCGGAGCTGGACATATCGCATGGGTTTGATCCGATTTTCGGGCCATCAATTGATATCAGTGAAATCGATGAATGTCATCCAAAATAACGATTTTACATATAGATTGAATGGGCAGAGGATCGCGCCGAAATCAACCGGAGCGTATCATCATGACCAATCATCAGGTGACCCAAGGGGTCTCGGAAACCGGCGATGCATTGTTGTTGACACCTGGCCCGCTGACAACATCGAAGTCGGTCAAGGCGGTGATGGTGCATGACTGGGGTTCGCGCGACGCGGAATTCCTGCGCATCAACCGCGAAGTGCTGGAGCGGCTGCCGGAGATCGTCAATGGCGTTGGCAGCCATGTAACGGTGCCGATGCAGGGGTCGGGGACATTCGCCGTCGAGGCGATGTTGACGACGTTTGTGCCGCGCGGCGGCAAGTGTCTGCTGCTGATCAACGGGGCTTATGGGCACCGCGCCAAGAAGATCCTGGATATTGCCGGGCGGGCGAACTGCGTACATGAGACGCCGGAGGATACGCCGCCGGATCTGGCTGTGGTTGAGGCGATGCTGGCGGGTGATCCCGCGATCACCCATGTATTCACGGTCCAGTGCGAGACCACCAGCGGCGTCCTGAACCCGGTCGAGGCGATTGGCGAGATTGTCGCGCGCCATGGCCGCCGCCTGCTGATCGACGCGATGAGCGCCTTTGGCGCCCTGCCGCTGGATGCCGGCAAGATCGCCTGCGATGCGATTGCCGCCTCGTCCAACAAGTGCATCGAGGGGGTGCCGGGACTGGGGTTTGTGCTGTGCCGCCGCGCTGCCATCGAGGAGACCAAGGGCAATGCGACGACGCTGGTGCTGGATCTGCATGACCAGTGGCAGAACTTCGTCAAGACCGGGCAGTACCGGTTCACCCCGCCGATCCATGTCATCGTGTCGTTCCATCAGGCGTTGGCCGAATTCTTCAAGGAGGGTGGTCAGGCGGGTCGCGGCGGGCGTTATGCGCGCAATGCCGAGGTGCTGATTGCGGGGATGCGCAAGCTGGGGTTCGAGACCCTGCTACCGGACGCCCTGCAGGCGCCGATCATTGTCACATTTCATATGCCAAAAGATCCAGGTTTTGTGTTCCAGACCTTCTATGACCGGCTGAAGGAACTGGGCTACGTGATCTACCCCGGCAAGCTGACGGTTGCGGACAGTTTCCGGATTGGCTGCATCGGGCGTCTCAACGAGGGCCACATGCGCGATGCGCTGGCGGCGATTGAAGCGGTGATGGCGGAAATGGGTGCTGTTGCCCGTGTCGCCGCGCAATAATCAGAAACGAGGCTGCAATGAACAAGATCTCTCCCGTCGGCATTACGGTGAATGGCCGCGACTATGCGGCGCCCAAGGTGACCGCCATCGCCATCTGTCTGGATGGCTGCGAGCCGGAATATCTGGATACCGCCATCGCCGCCGGGTTGATGCCGGCACTGGAAGCGATGATGAAGAAGGGCACGGTCTCGACCGCGCATTCGGTGATCCCGAGCTTCACCAACCCGAACAACCTGTCCATCGCCACTGGTCGTCCGCCGTCGGTTCATGGCATCTGCGGCAACTACCTGTATGAGCGCGAGACCGGCAAGGAAGTGCTGATGAACGACCCGCGGTTTCTGCGGGCGCCGACGGTGTTCAAGGCGTTCTACGACAGCGGTGCGCGGGTTGCGGTGGTGACGGCGAAGGACAAGCTGCGGGCATTGCTGGGCCACGGGTTGCAGTTCGATCAGGACCGGGCGGTTTGTTTCTCGGCCGAGCGGTCGGACACCACCACACTCGCCGAGCACGGCATCGACAATGCCTCGGCCTGGTTGGGGATGCCGGTGCCGGAGGTTTATTCGGCCGAGCTGAGCGAGTTTGTCTTCGCCGCCGGGGTCAAGCTGCTAGCCGAGTTCAAGCCGGACGTGATGTATCTGACCACGACCGACTACGTGCAGCACAAATACGCCCCCGGCGACGCGCAGGCGAATGCCTTCTACGCGATGTTCGACAAGTATCTGGCGCAGCTTGATGCCATGGGCGCGGCGATTGTGGTGACGGCGGATCACGGCATGAAGCCGAAGCACAAGACCGATGGCTCGCCCGATGTGGTTTATGTGCAGGACCTGCTGGACGAATGGCTGGGCGAGGCGGCGGCACGAGTGATCCTGCCGATCACCGACCCCTACGTGGTACATCACGGGGCATTGGGCTCGTTCGCCACTGCATATCTGCCGGAGGGTGCCGATCAGGCCGAGATCATGGCCCGGCTGGCCGCTGTCGAGGGCATCGACGTGGTTATCGACCGCGCTACGGCTTGCGAGCGATTCGAGCTGCCGGGCGACCGGATCGGCGATATCGTGCTGGTATCGACCGAGAACAAGACCATCGGCACCAGCGAACACCGGCACGATCTGGCGGCACTGAACGAGCCACTGCGCAGCCATGGTGGTTTGACCGAGCAGGCGGTGCCATTCATCGTCAACCGCAAGATGCCGGGGCTGCCGACAGCGCCTGAGCTGCGCAATTTTGACGCTTTTTACTTCGCCACCATGGCGGCGGCCCAGTGAGCCGACGGACCGAGGAACAAACCACCGAGGAACAAATCGATGAATAAATCAAAAGCCGAGTTCAAGATCCGCCACGAGCCGATGCGGATTGCCGGGCGAAAAGTCGATGCCGATAGGGTGATCGAGGTCCACTATCCCTATACCAATGCGGTGATCGGCACGGTCCCGGCGGGCCAGGCCCATCACGCCCGCGAGGCGTTCGAGATTGCCGCCAACTACAAGTCGAAGCTGACGCGGTACGAGCGCCAGCAGATCCTGTTCAAGACCGCCGATCTGCTGGTGGCGCGGCGCGACGAGATCTCGGACATGCTGACGCTGGAGCTGGGGATCTCGAAGAAGGATTCGCTGTATGAGGTTGGGCGCGCCTATGACGTGTTCACCCTGTCGGCGCAGATGTGCATCAACGACGACGGCCAGATCTTTTCGTGCGACCTGACCCCGCACGGCAAGCCGCGCAAGATCTTCACCACGCGTGAGCCATTGCGGGCAATCTCGGCGATCACGCCGTTCAATCATCCGTTGAACATGGTTTCGCACAAGATTGCGCCGGCGGTTGCGACCAATAACTGCATGGTCGTCAAGCAGACCGAGCTGACGCCGATGACGGCGATGGTCCTGGCCGATATCCTGTATGAAGCCGGATTGCCGCCGGAGATGCTGAGTGTGGTGACCGGTTGGCCGACCGAGATTGGGCCGGAGATGATTACCAACCCCAATATCGACCTGATCACCTTCACCGGCGGTGTGCCGGTCGGCAAGATGATCGCCGCGACCGCTGGCTACAAGCGCACGGTGCTGGAGCTGGGCGGCAACGACCCGCTGATCATCTGCAACGATCTGAATGACGACGACCTGGCCCGCGCCGCCGATCTGGCGATTGCCGGGGCGACCAAGAATTCTGGCCAGCGCTGCACTGCCGTCAAGCGCATCCTGTGCCAAGAGAGTGTCGCCGACCGCTTCGTGCCGATGGTGCTGGAGCGGGCCAAGAAGCTGAAGTTCGGCGATCCGATGGACCTCGATACCGATCTGGGCACGGTAGTGCACGAGAAGGCGGCGGCGCTGTTCGAGGCTCGGGTTTTCATGGCCGAGGAGCAGGGCGCCAAGGTGCTGTATAATCCGGGCCGCCAGGGCGCACTGTTGCCGCCGATCGTGGTCGACCATGTGCCGCACGAGAGCGAGCTGGTGATGGAGGAAACCTTTGGCCCGATCGTGCCGATCGTGCGGGTGCCGGACGATGACGAGGCGGTGATGGCAATCTCGAACTCGACCGCCTTCGGCCTGTCGTCGGGTGTGTGTACCAACGACTTCAACCGGATGCAAAAATACATCAAAGGCCTGGAAGTGGGCACCGTGAACATCTGGGAGGTTCCGGGCTACCGCATCGAAATGTCGCCGTTTGGCGGCATCAAGGACAGTGGCTTGGGGTACAAGGAAGGCGTGATCGAGGCGATGAAGAGCTATACCAACATCAAGACGTTTTCGCTGCCTTGGGGGTGAAATTCGTAGGGTGCGCATTCTGCGCACCTTTGCGAGGTGGAGCGACCGAACGGTGCGCAGAATGCGCACCCTACGAAAGGTGAGCGGATAGCGAATGGAAAATGTCTCAGCCGTCCACACGGAAGGCGAATCCAACACCTCCGAGGCGCGCGCCATCTGGCGAGCGCGGAATGACAATGCCGCCAGCCGGGCGCTGATCGAGCGGGATGCAGCGGTGTTCATGCGCCAGAGCCTGTCCTCGCCCGTACTGTCGGTCATCGCCAAGGCCAAAGGGATCTGGGTCGAGGATACCACCGGGCGGCGGTTCATGGATTTCCATGGCAACAGCGTCCACCATATCGGCTATGGCCACCCCAAGCTGATAGCTGCCATCAAAGCGCAGTTGGATGAATTGAGCTTCGCGCCGCGGCGATATACCTGCGAGCCGGCGGTGCAGTTGGCGGAAAAGCTGACTGCCTTGGCGCCAGGTGATCTGGGCAAGGTGCTGTTCACCACCGGCGGCTCGGATGCCATCGAGGTGGCGATGAAAGTGGCGCGCGCGGCGACCGGGCGGTTCAAGACCATCTCGTTCTGGGATGCTTTCCACGGCGCCGGGTTCGGTGCCTCGAGTATCGGCGGCGAGCACACTTTCCGCTCGCATATTGCCGGGCCGCTGTTGCCGGGCACCGAACATGTGGCGCCGTTCGCCTGCTATCGATGCCCCTATAAGCATGCCGGGCCGGAGGTCTGCGGGCTGGCCTGCGCCGAGATGGTCTCCTACGTGCTGGAGCGCGAGGGCGATGTCGCGGCGGTGATCGCCGAGCCGATGCGGGCGGTGCCTTATGTGCCGCCGCCGGGATTCTGGAAGCATGTGAAAGCGGCCTGCGAGGCGCATGGCGCGCTGCTGATCTTTGATGAAATCCCAACCGGGTTGGGCAAAACCGGTAAATTCTTCGCCTCGGAACACGATGGCGTGAACCCCGACATCATCGTATTGGGCAAGGCGCTGGGCGGTGGCATCCTGCCAATTGCGGCGGCGATCATGCGCCGCGACCTGGATATCTGCGGCGATTTTGCCATCGGGCATTATACCCACGAGAAGAACCCGGTCACCACGCGGGCCGCCCTGACCACCATCGAGATCATCGAGGAGGAGGGTCTGGTCGACCGGGCGGCCGAGTTGGGCGCGCATGCGCTGGGGCGGATGCGCGAGCTGATGGCTCGATCGGCATTCGTCGGCGATGTGCGGGGCAGGGGGTTGATGTTCGGGCTCGATATGGTGACCGACCGCGAGACCCGGGCGCCGGGCCGGGAATTGGCCGAGCGGATCTACTACCGCTGCCTCGACGCCGGGCTGAGTTTCAAGATCAGTCAGGGGTCGGTGTTGACGTTGTCACCGCCGCTGGTGATCTCGAAGGCCGATCTGGACCGGGGGTTGGACATTGTCGAGGCGGCGGTGCTGACGGGATAGCGCGGCTGATCGGGTTGCCAAGGCGGTGTGCCCGGCATACCAAGCGGGCCATCGGCGACCTGGGGATTTTCGAATGGACCTGCACGGCATCGATGGCGGCGGCCGCTTGGTGGCGGTGACCGGGATCACCGGTTTCATCGGCGGCCATCTGGCGGGCGAGCTGGCTCGCCAGGGCTGGCGCCTGCGGGCGCTGGTACGCTCGATGCCGCGGTTTTCAGGCGTGGTGGGGGGTGCTGTCGAGGTTGTTCAGGGCAGCCTGTCGGACCCGAAAGCCCTGCAGGGCCTGGTCGCGGGGGCCGATGCGGTCATCCATCTGGCGGGTTCGATCAAGGGGCTGGGCCGGGCGGATTTCATGGCCGCGAATGCTGACGGGACCGCCGCGCTGGCCTCCGCCTGGCGTGCCCATGCGCCGGATGCGCGATTTATCCACGTCTCGTCAATGGCTGCGCGCGAGCCGGGTTTGTCGCACTACGCGGCCTCCAAACACGCCGCCGAGCAGCGGCTTGGTGATGTCGCCAATGGGGCCAACTGGTGCATTTTGCGCCCCGCAGCGGTCTATGGGCCGGGCGACCGGGAAACCCTGAACATCTTTCGCGCCGCAACAGGCCCGGTTCAGCCGATGCTGAATGGCGGTGAGGCGCGGGTAACGGTGGTCCATGTCGGTGACCTGGTGCGGGCGATCGCGGCGCTGCTGGGAGCCGAGCAGCTGGCCGCCTGCCACGAAGTCACGGATGCGCGCCATGAAGGCTATTCCTGGGACGAATTGGCCCGCGCCACCGCCTCGGCCATGGGCCGGACCGCTCGCCCGGTGCGGGTGCCAGGGATTGCGGTCCGGGCGTTGGGGATGCTGGGCGATGTGGCGGCGCTGGGCGATGTGGCGGGAATGCTGACCTCGCAAAAGGCCCGCGAGATCCTGCATGCGGATTGGCGGTCCAGTCTGGCGAGCCAGCCTCCGACCAGCCTTTGGCAGCCGGAAATCGATCTCGAGCACGGGTTCGCCGAGGCGGTCGCCTGGTATCGCGCGACGGGCTGGTTGCCGAGATAGCACTCAACCGGGGCCAGCGTTCGCCCGGAGTCTTGGAAAGAATCGGTAACAAAAGTTGTAATTTCAGGGCTTTGATTGTCCGCCAAACTCGTTAAAACATACAACAAATAAAAATACACGAGGGACAATGACCAACGCGATTATCTTGAGCGCGGGTCAGGGGAAGCGGTTATCTCCCCTGACGGACGCGCGCCCGAAATGTCTGGTGCCTATCGCCGGCCGCCCGATACTGGAGTGGCAGCTGCGGTCGTTGGCGGCTGCCGATGTCGACGAGGTCGTTGTGGTTACCGGTTTCTGCGCCGATGCCGTCGAGGCGATGTTGATGACCACCAACGTGCCGATCGACGTGCGCACGGTCTACAACCCGTTCTACACTGTCGCCGACAATATCGGCTCGTGCTGGGCGGCGAAGGATTTGTTTGGCGACGACACGCTGCTGCTGAACGGCGACACGCTGTTCGAGCCGGAGATCGTAACGCGCGTGCTGGAGCAGGCGACGGCGCCGATCTCGGTCACCATCGACGCCAAGGGCAACTACGACTCGGACGATATGAAAATTCGCCGCGAAGGCGACCGGCTGACCGCCATCGGCAAGACGTTGGAGCTGCCGGTGGACGGCGAGGCAATCGGCATGATCCGGCTGCAGAACGGTGGCGGCGACCGGTTTGTCGCGGCGTTGCGCGCGGCACTGCAACATGAAGAGACGCTGAAGCGCTGGTACCTGTCGATCATTGACGAGTTGGCCCGCGAAGGCGGTGTCGGTGTCGTCTCGATCGAGGGATTGACCTGGAGCGAGATTGACTTCCCGCGCGATCTGCCGATCGCCGAGAGCAAGGTTTCGCGGATTATGGGCGCGCCGGAAACGGGGTCCATGAGCAGCGCGATGTGAATTCGCGGGGCGATGTCGCGGACATCGCTCAGGCAACACTGAATGTTACTTTGTCGGATCGGGCGATCCGCAGGGCGCTGTGGTCCGGTCGCGGGGCGAAGGCTGACAAGCCCTGCCGATGAAGTAAAGACTCGATCGTTTGATCCTCATTCCGAGGAATGAGGACGCTCGAAAACGGATACGACACCGGAAATCCCCGATTCCAGGTGGTTGACGGAGGTGGACAATGAACATGATCATGGAACAAGACACCGCAACACAGGCACGGGTGCTGGAGCTGTTGGGCAGGAAAATTAGTGCCGGGCGCCGGATCGACCTGAGCAGCAATGTGGTCGAAGACACTGGTCTCGACTCGGTCAGCGTGATGGATTTCGTGATGGAGCTCGAGGACGAGTTCGATATCACCATTCCGCTGGACCGAATTGCCGAGGTGGGCACGGTTGGCGATTTGGCGGACGCCGTCGAAGTTCTTTCGCGCAAACGTGTCGCCACTCACCGGAACCAATGAGAGAATGAGAGAAGGTCACTAGGCTCATGGGTATCAAGCAACGAGCAAGCTCGATCAGATCCGCTTACGGCGCATTGCAGGCGCTGGGGCGCGATCCGACATCGCTGAAATTCGACCGCATCGTCTCGCCGACACGGGCGATCCTGGGCAATGAGCCGATGATGCTGTTCGGCACCAATAACTATCTGGGGCTGACCTTCGATCAGCACTGCATCGATACTGCGATCGACGCCATTCGCGAGTTCGGCGCCGGAACCACCGGCTCGCGGATCGCCAATGGCACCTACGAGGAGCATCGCGCCCTGGAGGCGGAGATAGCAGTTTTCTATAACAAACGTGCGACAATCCTGTACTCAACCGGATATTTGGCCAACCTGGGTGTGATTTCGGCGCTGGCCGAGAAGGGCGATTATCTGCTGATCGACGCTGACAGCCATGCCTCGATCTATGACGCCTGCAAGATGAGCGACGCCGAGATCATCCGGTTCCGTCACAACAACCCTGAGGATCTGGCGAAGCGGTTGGCGCGGCTGGAAGGCATGCCGGGCGACAAGATCATCGTCGTTGAGGGTATCTATTCGATGCTGGGCGACAGCGCGCCGCTGGCCGAGATTGCTGCGGTCAAACGTGCGGCGGGCGACAATGTCTACCTTCTGGTCGACGAGGCGCATTCGCTGGGCGTGATGGGGAAGTCCGGCCGTGGCAAGTGCCAGGAGGACGATGTCGAGGATGATTGCGACTACATCGTCGGCACCTTCTCGAAAAGTGTTGGCACCACCGGCGGCTACTGCGTCTCGAACGTTGAGGGCTTCGAGTGCCTGCGGTCTTACTCGCGGCCCTATATGTTCACCGCCTCGCTGACGCCGCCGACGGTTGCGACCGCGCGTGCCGCGTTCCGGCGGATGGCAGAATCGCCGGAGCTGCGCGAGCGGCTGTGGAAGAACTCTAACCGGCTGTATAACGGGCTGGCGCAGCTCGGTTTTGACCTCGGTCCCGAGGTTAGCCCGGTCGTGGCGGTCAAGCTGGCCGACCCGCAAACGGCGGTCACGTTGTGGAATCTGCTGATCGATGCCGGTGTCTATACCAATATCGCGATCCCGCCGGCGACGCCGAACGCACTGTCGCTGCTAAGGGTTTCGGTATCGGCGGCGCATGACGACGAGCAGATTTCCAGCGCATTGGAAATTTTTGCCGAGGCTGGGCGACAGCTGGGCCTGATCTCCTATGGCGTCAATATGGCGACATCCCGGGTTGCCTGACCGCCGAGATCAATCTTTCGGCAAATAGCGGCTGTCGGCATACGGCCTTACCCCAGGCGGGTCTATTTCGCGCGACTAGGCATCGCCCGGATCTTGTCTGTCGATACGACACGGCCGTCAGCCAATTCGTAGATCTGGTCGGCGATCTCGAGGAAAGCGGCGCGGTGGGTGATAGCGATGATCGTCGCCTCACTCCGCAGTGCCCGGATATTCTCGACAATGGCCCGTTCGGTCTCGGGATCCAGCGCGCTGGTAACCTCGTCGAGGATCAGTATGCGCGGGCGGGTTACCAGGGCACGGGCCAGAGCGATCCGTTGACGCTGTCCGCCAGAAACCTTGGTTCCCTTCTCGCCGACCGGAGTATGGAGCCCCTCGGGCATGCTCTCGACAAATTCGAGTGCGCCGGCGGCCATCAGCGCTGTCCGCACCTCGTCTTCACCAATCGCCGGATCGCCGAGTGCGATATTCGAGAAAACGCTGTCGTGGAACAGCACCAGTTCCTGCGGGACATAGCCGATCATTGTCCGCCATTCGCGCAGCACGAACTCCTGTAGCGGTCGGTCGTCAACCAGAACCTGGCCGCTATCCGGCGTCAGAAAACCGATCAGGAGGTCAGTGATCGTTGTCTTTCCGGCCCCTGAAGGGCCAGTCAGAACGGTGATCGAACCCTTCGGAAACTCGAGTGACACATCGCGCAGGACCGGTGTTTTCGGGTGCGAGAAGCTGACATTGACCAGCTTGACGCCGGTCTCGAAACTGGGAATTGCGGTGCCGTGATCGACCTCGTGCTCGGCGCTGCTTTCGGCGATCTGGTTTTG
This sequence comes from Thermohalobaculum sp., assembly GCA_035527255.1. GTDB lineage: Bacteria > Pseudomonadota > Alphaproteobacteria > Rhodobacterales > Rhodobacteraceae > Thermohalobaculum. The sequence continues at coordinate 13,245 of DATLAW010000159.1, forward strand.
AACGTTGTAGTAAGCGCTCTCGAATATCACCGCGTTCTGGTATTCCTTCTGAATTTTGGAAATCACATTTACCAGCTGTATCAGTAAGATAGAGATAACCGCCATTTCAGCGGGAGGAACATTCCAGTAGGTGATTGCATACATCAGCCCCAAGCCGAGAACGATTGCCGCCAGGATCTCATCGATGTTTTTCAAAGCCTGCGTGGCGATGACCTGTCGACGCATGGCGCGACGCAGCTGAACGATGTTGCGGTCAATCAGCCGGGCAAAATTGTCTTGCCGCGCCATCGCCTTCAGCGGCTTGATATTGTTCAGCGTGTCCGAGAGATAGGTGATGAAATCCGCCGTGTGGCGGGTCTGCTTTCGCCCGGCCTTCTTTGCTGATTGAACGAGGAAATTCAGAATCAAAGCAATCCCGGCGCCAATCGCAATGGCAATCAGCGCGACCTTCCACGACACGAAGAGCGCTACGACGGCATAGACGACCGACTGGATCACATTGACCAGAAAACTGGCGGCGGACATGTAAGCCTGGCCAGCCCGCGTCGCATCGACACTGAGCGAATTTGTTATCCGGCCAAGCGGCTGCTGGGTAAAATAGCTCCAGCGCACGTGCAGCAAATTACCGACGAGATCGCGGCGCATGCCGGTCGCCACTTGCGCGACCGAGTAGCCGACATAGGTCATTGCCGACAGGTTCAGGATATTCTTCAAAACTATGCCGCCAACGGCGAACGATAGTAAGACCGGCAGAGATGGCACAAATCCGATCGAACTGAGGGCGTCGGTCACAATGGCAGCGGATGCGCTCGGTTCAGCGCCTTCGCTGCCCAGGGCGATGGACATCACCGGTAACAGGCTTGCGAGCCCAAGCCCCTCGGCAATGCCCCCCAACAACAGGCAAACAAGCACGACGAACGGTCGCGTTCCCTTAGCCTTGAAGAATAGCGTCAGGATTTGTCGCACAGCATCACTTCCCAATCGATCTTGGGGCCGCTTATGGCGGGTCCGAGTGACCGCGGGCAAGGGCTAATTGGCCAGTTCAGCGATGCGCGCGGTGCGTGAGGTCTGACAAGCATATCTGACCGAGCGCGGTGATGCCGCAGCTTCGCCGGTGGCGACCCCGACCATAAGAGCCCGACTCAAAAGTTCAGTTGACGTAGCAATACCTTGCGAGACGCCGGGTCATCAACCGGATGCTTGATATGAAAGCCCAGGCGGTAGAGCTTTCGATTGATGCCTCCCAGTCTTTGGCGAGGCGTCGGCAGCGTC
>DATLAW010000160.1:0-5658 GCA_035527255.1 Thermohalobaculum sp.
ACGCATCGGAGCGGCCCGAAATGACCGCCGTCTACCGGACCTACGCCGATGCCAGCGAGATCCTGCCGACACTGGTTTATGGCGTATTGCTGACCTGGTTCGACTTGCCGGTGGTGTTCCTGGCGCTGGCCTTCCTGATGCTTCTCGCCGCCTGGATGAGCGCACATTTCCTGCACCGGCGGCTGTGAACGGCGGCACTTCGTGATTGGATGGCCTTGCCACGATGGCGTGTACGAATTAAATGCGGTGGGGAACCTAGCCACAAACTACAGGAAATACGCATGCCCGTGCCCGCCGCCGAGATCGAACGTCTGATCCGCGTCGCCTTTCCCGGCGCCTCGGTCGAGATTCGCGATCTGGCCGGCGACAACAATCATTTCGCGGCGACCGTTGTGGCCGAGGAGTTTCGCGGCAAGAACCGGGTGCAGCAGCAACGCCTGGTCAATCAGGCGCTGCAGAGCATACTGGAGGGGCCGAACGCCCCCTTGCACGCGCTGGCATTGCAGACCAGCGCACCGGAGTAACCGCACCACAGTAACACCGAACATTCCTGATAAGGACCGAAGCAGATGAGCGAAATCCAGAACGAGATCAAGACTACGGTCGATAACAACGACGTGGTTCTGTTCATGAAAGGAACCGCGACGATGCCGCAATGCGGGTTTTCCTCGCGGGTGGCCTCGATCCTGAACTATATGGGGGTTGCGTTCAAAGATGTGAATGTGCTGGCCTCGGACGAGATGCGTCAGGGGATCAAGACCTTCTCGGATTGGCCGACGACGCCGCAACTCTACGTCAAGGGCGAGTTTATCGGCGGCTGCGACATCGTCACCGAGATGACCATGTCGGGCGAGATGGACAAACTGTTCGAGGACAAGGGCGTCATTTATAACAAGGATGCCGCCGAGGCGATCCGCAAGCAGAACGCTTAAGCGCTGGGGAATTCACATTCCTTGGACGGCGTGGAGTGCTCGCGGCCGTAGGTTCCAGGTTTCGGCAGCACCGGGGGGCTGAGAATGCAGCTTTTCGTCGGGCTGGGAAATCCGGGCGCCAAATATGCCCATAATCGCCATAACATTGGCTTCATGGCAATTGACGCCATCGCTGCCGCAAATGGCTTTGGGCCCTGGCGGACCAAGTTCCAGGCGGCAGCCGCTGAAGGACATTTGGGCAGCACCAAGGTCCTTCTTATCAAACCGCAGACCTTCATGAACCTGTCCGGCCAGGCGGTCGGCGAGGCGATGCGCTATCTCAAACTTACTCCCGAAGACATCTGGGTGTTCCACGACGAGTTGGACCTGGCGCCCGGCAAGCTGCGGGTTAAGAAGGGCGGCGGCCATGCCGGGCATAATGGTCTGCGCTCGATGCACCAACATGTCGGGGCCGATTACAGCCGGATCAGAATGGGCATCGGGCATCCGGGCCACAAGGATCTAGTGTCGCACTACGTGCTGCACGATTTCGCCCAGGCCGACCGGGAATGGCTCGACCCGTTGCTGGCGGCAGTGGGGCGCGAGGCTGGTCGGCTGGTAGCGGGTGACGCAGCAGGCTTTATGAACGCCGTGGCTCTGGCAACCCGGCCAGCAGTGTCCGATACGGCCCCGACCAAGAAGGAGCCGGGCGCTAGTGTTGGCAATACGGTGCCTGAAGCAAGCGCGCCCGCGGCTCCTCCGGATGATGTGAGGCAGGATGGACCACTGGCCAGGCTCCTCGCCAAATTCTCTCGGAGGTGACAGGGCTTACAATACCTGCCATACAATGTTGCACGGAAATCAATCATTCAGAAAGCAATGACCAACCTGTGCAAACTCAGGCCCAGCAAAACGACCTAGCTGACCGGCGAGCGCTTCGTGAGTTTGCCGATATGCGGCCCGGCGGGCTGGTCATCCGCCTGGCAATCTATGCCCTCGCCGCAGCACTTGGGGCGATCTTTGTCCCTGTCTCATTGGTGGCTATATATACCGGGTTGATTGCTGCCTCTGCATTTGCCGAGTATTTCGCCGCAAAGGCATTCCTCGCGGCGGGCATGCGCGCGGTCGACCTGCGTGGGGCGGACACCGCTGATCCGCCGCACGCGAACATCCTGGCCGCTACCCACATTGCCGCGTCAATCGCGATTGCCTTCGCAATAGCGACAATCTGGGTGTACACCGTAGCGGACGAAAAAATTCTGCCACTTAGCTTTCTGGCAATCGCCTTGCTCGATTCAGCCGTGGACGGATGCCAGATCCTGCGTCTGATGATGTTGCGCCAGGTGCTATACTTGGGCACGGCACTTGCAATGATCCTACGGGACATCATGGATTCCAACCTGGCACCCGATGGGGTAACCCTCGGGGCACTTGGCGCCGGATTACTGCCGGTGATCTTGTTGGCGGTGGCTGCCCTATCGGCCTCGCACACCCGCGCCCGGACCTACCGCGATCAGCTCCGGCGCGAACAGCAACTCGCCGATGCATGTGATGCGACCGAGCAGGCGAATGCCAGCAAGAACAGCTTCATCGCAACCGTCAGCCACGAGTTACGCACGCAGTTGACTGGCGTTCTCGGCATGGCGCAGACTTTGCTGACCACAAAGTTGACCAAACAGCAACGCTAACAGGCCACGATTATTGCCGAATCCGGCCGCTGCCTGAATACGCTGCTCAACGACATCCTCGACTACGCAAAGCTCGAAGCCGGCAAATTAGCGATCGATCCGGCGGTCGAGGACCTGCGCGGCGCAGTCGATCACATCGCCCGGCTCTTTGGCACACTCGCAGCCGAAAAGGGCCTTGAGCTTCAGGTTGTGATCGACCCGGAGATACCCGAGCGACTGGTGTTCGATCCAGTGCGGGTGCGCCAATGCCTGTCGAACCTGATCTCTAACGCGATCAAGTTCACCGAATCCGGCTCCGTGCGTGTAGCCGTCACCTGCGAGCCACGCGGTCTTGGTCCGGACGGCGTACCCCGCTATCTGATCACAGTCATTGTCGCCGACACCGGCATTGGCGTTCCAGCTGGTGGCCTCGCACAGCTATTCCAGCCTTTCAGCCAGGCTGACGAAAGCATTGCGCGGAGGTTTGGTGGCATCGGGCTTGGACTGAATATCACCCGCCAGCTCGCCGAGTCGATGGGCGGCTCGATTACGCTCGAGAGCACATCGGATGAAGGGTCGGTGTTTCGCCTGACCTTTGCCGCAGATGGCACCGGGGACACGGGCCATGTTCAGCCAAGCGACGAAGCGCCGCCGGTTCTGATCGACCGACGGGTTCTGGTCGTCGACGATGTCGAGAGCAACCGCATGGTGATGCGTCTGTTCCTGCGGACCCTTGGGGTCGAGGTGGTCGAGGTCGCCGACGGCCTCGCCGCGCTGGAAGCCCTGACGCAGTCCAGATTCGACGCCGCCTTTCTGGACCTGAACATGCCCGGCATGGGCGGCGCGGAGATCGCCAGCCGCGTTCGTCGCGGTGAAGCGGGGCGGCGTGGTCTGCCGCTGTTGGCCTTTTCCGCCGACAGTGCGATTCTGGGCGTCGAAACCGGTGCCGACGGCTTCGACGCCACCATCGTCAAGCCGGTCGATCTGCGCCAACTCCAGCATACGCTGACGGACGCAATCCGGCGTCGGGCACAGGGGCATCCGCCCAGCCCTTAGAGCCTGGTAACAGTTGCACAACTTCAGGTCGCGTCCCCATGCCCCAGAGGCGGGGCTGCTCCGGGTCTTGACCCCAGCGATACCCCATGTCACAGCGCGCAACGGTCTCGGCGGCAGTCTCAGCGCGCCGCTCGGGCAATATGGAGACGCGCGAGATGGGTTTCAAATGCGGTATCGTCGGGCTGCCCAATGTGGGCAAATCGACGCTTTTCAATGCACTCACTCGCACTGCGGCCGCGGCGGCGGCAAATTATCCCTTTTGTACCATCGAGCCGAATGTCGGCGATGTGCCGGTGCCAGACGACCGACTGGAGACGTTGGCCCGCATCGCCGGATCAAAGCAGATCATCCCGACCCGCCTGACTTTCGTCGATATCGCCGGGCTGGTGCGCGGCGCCTCGAAGGGCGAGGGGCTTGGTAACCAGTTTCTGGCCAACATCCGGGAAACCGATGCCATCGCTCATGTGCTGCGCTGCTTCGAGGATGACGATGTCACCCATGTCGAGGGCCGCATCGACCCGGTCGCCGACGCCGAAACCGTCGAGACCGAACTGATGCTGGCCGATCTCGACTCGATCGAGCGGCGATCGCAGAATCTCGGCCGGCGGATTCGGAGCGGCGACAAGGAAGCGGTGGTTCAGGAACGCCTGCTGCAGCGGGCCAAAGTAGCTTTGGAGCAAGGCCGCCCGGCGCGCACCGTCGCGATTGACCCCGAGGACGAGAAGGCCTGGCGCGGATTGCAGCTTCTGACCGCCAAACCCGTGCTTTATGTCTGCAATGTCGAGGAGGCGGCGGCTGCCACGGGCAACGCCCAATCTGCCCGGGTAGCGGCGATGGCGGTGGATCAGGGTGCCGCCAGCGTGGTAATCTCAGCCGCCATCGAGGAGGAAATCGCCCAGCTCGACGATGACGAGCGGGCCGAGTTCCTGACCGAGTTGGGGCTGAAGGAGGCCGGGCTCGACCGTCTGATCAAGGCGGGCTACGAGTTGTTGGGCCTGATGACCTACTTCACAGTCGGCCCGAAGGAGGCGCGCGCCTGGACCGTGGAACACGGCACCCCGGCCCCGCAAGCCGCTGGCGTGATCCATGGCGACTTCGAGCGCGGCTTCATCCGCTCCGAAACCATCGCCTATGCCGATTTTGTTGCATTTAATGGCGAGCAAGGTGCGAAGGACGCAGGCAAGATGCGGGCCGAGGGCAAGACTTACCGGGTCAAGGATGGCGACGTTCTGCATTTCCTGTTCAACACCTGAAGACAGCCATTGCCGCCTGCCTGCCGAGGGTTGACAGGCTACAGCACGGTCGCTATCTCACGCCGTCACCACGAGGCGAGCACGGATTACACGCACCACCGCGATCCCTGCTGGGGGATAGGTTAACGGTAGACCCACGGACTCTGACTCCGTTAGTCCTGGTTCGAATCCAGGTCCCCCAGCCAAATCTCACTTTTAGCTAAATTTGCGCCTTCGGCCACCGCCACCGTGGCGGCAATTGCGGTGGTTTCCGCTAACAAATCAAACGGTTGGCGGAAGGTGGCGACCACTTTTCCACCCTGCCACGTGCAGTTCGATAGTACGAAATTGAGCAGACGTCGTTTTTCGCGGGCATCCTGGCGTTCGAACAGGCGCTGGGCATTCCGGGCGAGTTCGAGAAGCTGGACGCCTTCGTCCATATAAGACTGCTCGGCCTCTTGGTGTCGCTTGATCTCTCGCAGGCACCGGTTCTGCTCCTCGCGCCACTGCGTCGACATCTTGTCGAAGAAGGCAGTGTCTACCCGACCATCGAGCTTGTCCACATACATAGTATTGATGCGATCCCCGAGGCGCTTGGCCCGATGCAAGATTCAACAGTATAGATCATGCCCCGACCTTCGCCACCCGTCAGAACCGGGTCCGGAAGGCGGCTATAAACTGACGTTCAGGCGCGAATGTCGGCAATGCGGCGGTAGGTCGACCAAGTCATGGTGCCCAGCGAACTTCAATTTTGTGCCAGAAGGCGAAATTGCCGCGCAACGGAACTTCAGG
>DATLAW010000161.1:0-19677 GCA_035527255.1 Thermohalobaculum sp.
AATTCAGAGATACAGTGCAAGTTCACAAGGACTGTAGGGTTTTTGTCAGCATGAAACTCGACGGAATGAATGGGCTTTACACCACTTGGTCACCAAGCATTTCTGACGGTCGTGTTCTAAAGTTTCTTGACCGAAAGGAAGACGTAAAAAATTTCGCAGAGTTGCCAGAACACTTTGATAGTGTCGGTGTTGCTGGCGGCGTCGGCGATTTCTCAGTGTCCGTCTTACTTGGGAAAGCCGGGGCCGGAGACGAAGACGAAGACTAGTGGATATAACCTGATGATCGGAAACCGTGGCGCAATCCCCTTGCCGGATCGACCCGGCTTGAACTGACCTCGGTTATGTGCCGACCGTCATGGGCGAATACTACGAGCACGTTTATCAAATGCTAGTTGAGCAAAATGCTGAATAACATGCGGTAGCGCACCTATATCAAGGGTATGAACTAATTGCCCTTGTGCGCTCCATTTCCGAGCGCAATAGGTGCTGTGTGTGGGAACTAGTGTGGGAACGAAGATAATTTCCTGCCAATTAATCGATATATATCAATAATTTGCAGATCTGTATTGGTGGAGGGGGCAGGATTCGAACCTGCGTAGGGTCTCCCCGACGGATTTACAGTCCGTTGCCATTAACCACTCGACCACCCCTCCACGGATAGCAGTCCACCATGCCATGTTCCATGAACGTGGCCCGGTGAGCGCGATGTAGGATGCCGGTGCCCGGCCTGTCAACCCGGATAGCCCGCGAAAGTGTCCCCTGAAAGATTGGCGATCAGCCCAGCTTCTTGCGAAAGAATACCCGGTCAAAGCCGTCCTCCGACCTGCGGCTGGTTTCTGCGTAGCCGAGCCGCGGATAGAGGTCTTGGTTCTCAGTCATCTTCGCATTGGTATGCAGTTCCACCGCCTGCGCTCCCGCGGCCAGCGCCATCGCCTCGACATGGGCAATCAACCGACCGCCCACGCCGCTGCCTTGCAACGCCGGATCCACTGCCACGTTCTCCAGGTGCCAGTGGTTGCCTCTGGGAAAGGCAACCACGAAGCCAATCACATCGGAGGCCTCACCCGGCGAATCCGATACCCAAAGATGGCCGGCCGCGATCGAAGCGGCAAAATCCGCCACCATCGGCGCCGGCTCCCGGCCGATCCTCGGCACATAGAGCGCATAGGCCGCACGGGCGGTCCGCTGGATTGCTTCGAGATCGGCTGGAATCGCCAAGCGAATATTGGGCGACATGGCTTCTCTCTTCCTTCCGGCGCGCATCATCCCTAATCTCCGCCTTGATCAGAAGGCCCGGATCAGAAGGCCCGGATCAGAAGGAGAGACTGCATGTCCGAGGCGCCAACGCGAAACACCAAACCGGCTGGCCAAAAGCAGGTCAAGCCGAAATGGGCGATGGAGCGCGACCGCGACCGGCGTTCCGGAGGCGGTGCCGGGCCCGAGACAATCTGGTTGTTCGGTCTCCACGCGGTGCGCGACGCGCTGGCCAATCCCCGGCGCAAGCGTCATCGGCTGATCGTCACGCCGAATGCCGCGGCTAAGTTGGCCGAGGCGATCGCCATCGCGGGCATCGAGCCCGAGATTGCCGACCCGCGCCGTTTCCCGGCCCCCCTTGATCCGCAATCGGTGCATCAGGGTGCGGCACTGGAGGCAGCACCACTCGACTGGGGCGGGCTCGATACATTGTGCTTTCCGACCCGGGCCAACCCTGCGCCATTGGTCGTTTTACTCGACCGGGTGACCGACCCACACAACGTTGGCGCCATCCTGCGCAGCGCGGAAGTGTTTGGCGCTTGCGCCGTTATCGCGCCGCGCCACCATGCGGCACCGGAGACCGGGGCGCTGGCAAAATCCGCGAGCGGCTCGCTCGAACGTCAGCCCTATCTCCGGGTTAGGAACCTTGGTGACGCAATGCTGGAGCTGGGGGCCATGGGCTATGTTCTGATCGGCCTGGATGGAACGGCGGAAACCGCGCTCAGCCCGGCAATCGCCGCTGCGGCGGGTCAACCGATGGGCCTGGTACTCGGTGCTGAGGGAGCTGGATTGCGCCAGCGCACGCGTGAGTTGTGCGCGACGTTGGCGCGAATCAGCGCCGCCTCGGAATTTGGCTCACTCAACGTCTCGAACGCCGCTGCAGTGGCCCTCTTTGCCGCCGCAGAATCGGCTTTAAGCCCCTAAATTTCCACCTGATCAGTGTTTCTGCTCACGAAATTGCGACAGAGGGTTACAAAATTGAAATTGAATCGGCATACTGTTTTCGTGAGGCGGCTTTGAACGACCCGCCTCGAAATACACTGTCCCTCGTTCCGACTTGAGTCCGCCGGTTTTCTGGCTAATTAAAAAATTACCGGCGGACGTTTTTCTCTACATTCGACCAGTATTCGCGCAAATGCGCTACTTTCCGGCTCGCCGACGGTGCGTCGCTGTGACAGAAACGGATTTATGGACACCCCCAGCTACACACACGAACACCTTCGCGGCATCCTTGAACGCACCCGTACAATCGCGACGGTGGGCGTTTCGCTGAACAAAGTGCGCCCGTCCAATTTTGTCGCCCGGTATCTCAAGCTGAAAGGCTACAAAGTGATCCCGGTCAATCCGCAGTCAGCCGGGCAGGAGGCCTTTGGCGAGACAGTGGTCGGGAACCTCAACGCGATCGAGCGCGCGCATGATCCCATAGACATGGTCGACATCTTCCGCCGCTCCGAGGATGCGGGTCGGGTGGTCGACGAGGCAATTGAGACATTACTCGATCGGGGCCTTCAGACCATTTGGATGCAGATCGGCGTGATCAACTGGGAAGCGGCGAAACGGGCCGAGGCCATGGGGCTGACGGTGGTCATGAACCACTGTCCCAAGATCGAATACCAACGCCTGTGGGGCGAGTTGCGTTGGGGTGGCTTCAACACCGGAATAATCTCGTCGAGGCTGCGATGAGCCACCTGATGGCGATTCCCCATCCGCTCTGGCCACAGTAGTTTAGCACCCCGGGTTTGGCGTCTCCGGAGCGGCTAGGCGGGTGGACAGCAGGCCGATCCACGACCTAACCTTGATCGTGCCGGGCCAAATCTGCGATATACCCTAACGCATATCCACTGAACTCTAGCGAGGCCGAAATGCAGCCGATCAAGCCAGCGGAACGCCGGGTCGCCAATCTCCGGACCGCCGATTTTGTGCCGTGGGATCCCGAGGGCATATCGGAGCGCGGGACTTCGATTCTGCAGCTCAATCCGGCGCAGCCGAGGGGCGTTGGTTTTTACATCTACAAGATGGAACCCGGTGCACACAGTGCCCCGCACGTGCATGGCGGCGCCGAGGAGTTCGTAGTCATCGACGGGGAAATCATTGACAATGACGGGACCGTCTACCGGTCCGGCGATGTTGTCTGGCTGGCGCCGGGAACCGAGCACACATCCCATGCCCCGAACGGCGCCCTGATCGCGGTCTATGCCGAAGCCGGGGAGACCGAGGTTCCGGCCCCCTGACCGGCGTTACGGTCTCCTGCCGCGAAAGTGATGTGGGCAGTGTTCGCCTGAATTGACCACGGGCAGCATCGACTGCCATGTCGAGATCTGGCTGGCGACGGCCTCGACCCCGAGTATTTTCTCGAAGCGGCCGCGGTCGGGGCCTTGCAGGCGCGCCAATTCGGCCTGCGCCTGATCGCGGTACCACAGGTTCCGGTTGACCAGCATCACATCGGTGAAACCCGCCGCCTCCAGCGCCTTGCGGAAGCGCCCTGGCGAGGCCATGGCGAAGCCGAGATCCTCGGCCGCGATGTATCGCGCCATTTCTGGTGATGGATCGCCGTCATGCGAGATCATCCAGTCCGAGGCAACGAACCAACCGCCAGGCCGCAGCACCCGGAAAGCCTCCGCCGCCAGCCATTCCTTGTCGGGGATATGGATGATCGAGTCTTTGCTGAAAACGATATCGACACTGGCGTCGGGCATCGGGAAAGGCCCCGGGGTCACCTCGAGTATCTCGATCTTGTCGTTCAATCCTGCCGCCTCGACCCGCTGGCGCGCAGCCGCACAGACTTCCCGTTCGACATCAATGCCGATCACCCGCCCGGCGCTGTGACGACGCACCAGATCGACGGTGATGCCGCCAGCGCCCGAACCGACATCCAGCACGTCCTTGCCGGAGAGGTCGATGCCATCGAGCAGCCGATCTACCTCATCCTGCCCGCCGGGAGACAAGTATCCGTCGCCCCATAACTCGCCGAGAAAGTCGATGACGCCCTGGTCGTAGTGAAGCTCGTCTTCCGTCATTTCGCGATCCTTGGCTAATTTCTGCGCAGGCCGTCGATCAAAGCCTCCGCGTGCTCCGGGAAGGCTGCAACGAGGAATTGTGCGGTGATCCGCAATGCCTGGCCGGTGTCCATCGCTTCGGCCGATAGGTAGATCCGCAACCAGAGGCCGTCGGTCAAGGCGTCAATCCCGGTCCCAAGGTCGTCCGCCTCCGCGACTGGGCGCCCCGAGGCGGCGAGCAGGGCCGCACAGATTTCGCGCATGGCGTCCACGCGCTCGGCGTCGAATTTTTCCGAAATCTCGGCGTAGACCGGCCGGGCGCTCGCCTCACCCCAGAAGGCGTGCCAGATCACCAGCGAATTCGCATCGCAGATCAACGGATCGAAATCCGCCTTGACCATCGCAACAAGCTGGGCCAGCGGGTCCGGCCCGGCCTGATCCCGCGCCAGCTGCCAATGCTGCTGGTACAGCTCGTATTGGTGACGCAGCACATCGCCGAGCAGGGTTTGCTTGTTCTTGAAATAGAAGACCGCGACCCCTTGCGACAGCCCGGCCTCGGCGGAAACAGTGGCCAACGTGGTGCTGGCCAGCCCGTTCTTCACCACCGAGCGGACCGTCGCCTCGATGATCTGGCGGCGGCGTTTCGCGGCGTTCTCGGCCCGCTCCTTGCGGGGCCGGATATCCGTGGAACTGTCTGATGGCGCCATGGGCGGTCCTCTCGGGGTCGGGTGGTCGAACGCTGCGCCCCCCTTAATTGTTCATGCCGGGTTTCAACAGTGTATCGCAAAATTTGTTTGAGCGCTCAAAATAATTTACTTTACGCCCGCATCCACTTCAACTAGCGTCCTTACGTCCGCGCAATCCGTCGCGGAGAGTAGTTTTGCCCGGCGCGGCCGTGCAAGCAAAATTCCGAGCGAGAGATGCTTTATCAAACTGACGGGAACGCCCCGACCCGGACCAATGGGGCCTCAGCGGAGGCGATCCGCGAGTGGGACAACGCTCATTTCATGCACCCGTGGGAGTCCATGGGCAATGGTGACGCCAACCGGGTGATCGCGGCGGGCGGGCAGGGAATCTACCTTTTCGACCCGCAAGGCCGGCGCTATATCGATGGACCGGGCGGCATGTGGAACGTGCAGATCGGCTATGGCCGGGCCGAAATGGGTCAGGCGATTGCCGAGCAGGCAACCAGGCTCGCCTATCACAGCCCCTGGGCCTTCGCGTCGGAGCCATCGGCGGTGTTGGCGCAAAAACTGGCGGCGATGGCGCCGGGCGACCTGAATTCGGTCTTTTTCACTACCGGCGGATCGTCCGCCGTCGACAGTGCGCTGCGGTTCGCCCAGTTCTACAACAACCTGCGCGGCTTGCCGGAGAAGAAGCTGATCCTGGCCCGTGACAAAGGCTATCACGGCTCGACCTATCTGTCGGCCAGTGTCTCGGGCAAGGAGCGCGGCAAGGGTTTCCTTGATACTGAACAGCGGTTGGTTCGCTTCCTGCCCAATGTGAACCCTTATACCCGCCCCGACGGCATGAGCGCCGAGGCTTGGTGCGACCTGCGGGTCGCGGATGTTGAGCAGGCGATCCTCGAGGCTGGGGCAGACAAGGTCGCCGCCTTCATCGCCGAGCCGATCCTCGCCTCCGGCGGGGTGATCGTGCCGCCGCCGGGATATCACCAGCGGACGCTGGAGATTTGCCGCAGATACGACGTGCTTTATATCTCCGACGAGGTCGTCACCGCCTTCGGCCGCCTTGGCCATTGGTTCGCGTCGGAGGATGTTTTCGGCATCGTTCCGGACATCATCACCTCGGCCAAGGGCCTGACTTCTGGCTATCTGCCGCTGGGGGCGATGATTCTGTCGGACCGGTTGCTGAACGACATCACCAGCGACGACCGGGAACACATCATGTTCTCGAACGGCTATACCTATTCGGGCCATCCGGTTTGCTGCGCGGCGGCGCTGAAGAACATCGAGATCTTCGAGCGCGAGGGCCTGCTGGAACATGTCCGCTCGGTGACGCCGCATTTCCAGGCCCGGCTGCGGGAAATGGCCAAGTTCGAGATTGTCGGCGATGCGCGTGGCATGGGCCTGATCGGTTGCATCGAGGGCGCGGCAGCGCCGGGCATTTCTGGCGCCAACCGGTTGGCGATCGACACCGAGTTTGGCGCCCGGGTCGATGCGAAATGTGAGGCGATGGGCCTGATTGTTCGACCAATGATCAACATGTGCGTGTTCTCGCCGCCACTGATCATCACCGAGCCGCAGATCGACGAGATGTTCGATATCCTTGAGACCGCCGTCGCCCAAGTGCAGAATGAGATGATGTAACCACTGGGAGAGGATCGGATGAGTGACGACTGGATGATGGATCGCGCCTTTGCCGCCTCCAGCCCGTTCGGCGTCGGGATGGAGAATACCTTCGCCGGTGCGCTCAGCCTGTTCCGGCGGCGCTATACCAAGGATCCTGCGGGCGCCGATGTCGCGATACTGGGCATTCCGTTCGATCTGGCGGTCAGTAACCGGCCCGGCACCCGGTTTGGCCCGCGAGCGATCCGTGCCGCCTCGGCGCAACTGGCCTGGAAGGGCGGTGCCTGGCGCTGGGGTTTCGACCCCTTCGCCCGGCTGCATATTGTGGATACCGGCGATTGCGAGGTCGACTACGCACAGCCGCAATGGTTCCCTGAGACATTGGAAGCCCGTGCCACCGTGCTGATGAATAGTGGCGCGAAGCTGCTCAGCCTGGGTGGCGATCATTTCGTGACCTATCCACTGCTGAAGGCTCATGCGGCGCGTTACGGGCCTTTGGCGCTGGTCCAGTTTGATTCGCATTCCGACACCTGGCGCGCGACCGAGAAGGGCCTCAACCACGGCTCTATGTTCTTTCATGCGGTTCAGGAGGGCATCATCGACCCGGCGCGTTCGGTGCAGGTCGGCATCCGCTCGGGTAATTCGGAGACGCATGGGATCACCATCCTCGACGCCGATTACGTCGCCGACCATTCCCCGGCCGAAATCGCGGCGCGGATGCGTGAGGTGGTCAGTGAGGGTCCGGCTTATCTGACCTTCGATATCGATTTCCTCGATCCGGCCTACGCTCCCGGCACCGGAACGCCGGTTTGCGGTGGCCCATCCACCAACACAGCCGAGCGCATCCTGTGCGGACTGAGCGGGCTAAACGTTGTTGGCATGGACGTGGTTGAGGTCTCGCCAAGCTATGACGTGGGCGAGATTACCGCGCTGGCCGGCGCGACGATGGCTCTGAATATGCTGTGCCTGTGGGCGGAGGCGTGCGGCGAGCGCTAGGTGGTTTAAATTTGTTTGAGCGCTCAAAATAACTTGTGACTTACGGTGAGCGCTCATACTGTCTTCTCAGAGACACCCGAAACGCGCAAAGTGGCGGGTGGGAATCGCAGTTAGGGAGGTTTGCGGGCGGGTGTTCCGCGCGGCAAACGCAAAGGAGAGAAAAATGAAAAGACGTTCTATCATTTCCGCGGTCGTTGCGACGACCGTGTTTGCGACCGCAGGCTTGTCGCTGGCGGCCGACCCCGAGTTGGTGGTCTTCGACTGGGCTGGGTACGAAGACCCCGCATTCTTCCCGGCATATAACGAGAAATATGGCGACGACCCGACCTTCGCTTATTTTGGTGACGAGGAGGAAGCATTTCAAAAGCTGCGCACCGGATTCAAGGCCGATCTCGCGCACCCGTGCTCGCAGTCGGTTGTGAAGTGGCGCGAAGCTGGATTGATCGAGCCGATCGACACCTCACGGATCAAGAACTGGGACGGCCTGATGGCCGGGTTCCGCGACATGCCGGGCTTTTCCCATGAGGGCAAGCAATATGTCATGCCCATCGATTGGGGCGGAACGTTCATGACTTATCGCACCGATATGGTGGACGCTGCCGATGCAGCAACACTGGCTTCCTTCGCTGATCCAAAGTTCCAAGGCCGGGTCTCGATCGGCGACAATGTCGACGATGCCTATGCGCTCGGCTTCCTGGCGACTGGCGTGACCGACTGGACCACGGCGACCGACGCGCAGTTCCAGGCCGCATCCGACTTCCTGCGCAAGGTACATCCGAATGTGCGCGCCTACTGGCAGGACGGGGCGTCGTTGGCGCAACTTATGGCCAGCGGCGAAGTGCAGATTGCCTGGGCCTGGAACGAGACTTCGGCAACGATGCAGGGCGAAGGTCATCCTGTTGCCCTGACCCGTGACACTGCCGAGGGCTACTCCACCTGGGTTTGTGGTTACGTGAATCTGGTGAACGGCGCCGGGTCCGAGGACAAGCTGTATGATTTCCTGAACGCCTGGAACGAGGATCGTGTGGCGGAGTATATCGTCACCGCCTGGGGCTACGGCCATGCCAATGGTGTCGCGATGGCCAAGATCGATGCGGAAACCCTGGCCAGCATGGGGTTCGACAATTTGGACGCCTATGTTGACAAGACACTGTGGCAGTCGCCGGTGCCCTCGAAGTTGCGCGAGAAGATGATCGCCGAGTTCGAGAAGATCAAAGCGGGCTTCTGAAGCGGCGGTCCGTCCTATGTGATCAGAACGCCGCCCGCTCTTGGGCGGCGTTCGTTGGGCGGGAGGCGGCAAATGGCATCCGGTGGTGTGATGGAGACCCGGTTCAACGGGTTGACGGCGGCGCAGCCGGCATTGCCCGCGAGTTGGTATTTTGACCCCGTGCAATACGAGCGCGAGATGCGTTCGATCTGGCAGCAAAACTGGGTCTATCTGTGCCGCTCGGACACCCTTGCCGGGCCAAAGGCGTTCCGCACCTTCACCATCGCTGGCCAAGACCTGCTGCTGGTGCGCGACGAGGACGATGTGCTGCAGGGCTACTTCAATACCTGCCGCCATCGCGGCTCGACCCTGTGTACCCACGCCTCCGGAACGCTGGAGCGGCCGCTGGTCGTCTGTCCCTACCACCAATGGGCTTACGATCTGGGCGGGCGGCTGCGGGCTACCGGGCCGATGCGCCGGGTCGGTGGTTTCGACCGCACGGAATTTGGGCTGCACCGGATCGCCGTGGCCGAGTGGGGCGGTTTTGTCTTCGCCAACATGGCGGGCGACGCGGCGCCGCCGTTCATCCAGCAGTTCGGCGACGAGCTGTCGCTGATTTCACCCTGGCCGCTGGCAAATCTGGTGGTCGGGCATCGCTACCGCAAGACGCTGAACTGCAACTGGAAGCTCTTCTGGGAGAACTTCAATGAATGCCTCCACTGCCCGGGCGTGCATCCGGAGCTGTGCGAGTTGGTGCCGATCTATGGCCGCGCGATCATGGCCCGGCGCGACGATCCGGACTGGGAATCACCGACGCGAGGCGATGCGCCGATTTTCACCGGCGGCTTGCGCGAGGGGGCGGAAACTTGGTCGATGGATGGCCGGGCGCAAGGCATGCTGCCCGGCCTGACCGATGCCGAGCGGGTGCCGGGCCAGCGCTACGGCATGGTTCTGCCCTCGGTCTTCATCGCCGCCTATATCGACTATGTGCGCTTGGTCCGCATCCTGCCGCTGGGGCCAGATACGATGGAGCTGTCAGCAGAATGGCTGTTCGACCCCGAAATGCTGGCGCGGCCGGACTTCGACATGCGCCGGATCACCGATTTTGGCACCCTGGTGATGGATCAGGACGGCGCCGCCTGCGAGCTGAACCAGGGCGGCCTGCGCTCCGCTGCATTCAAACAGGGTGTGCTGATGCAGGAAGAATACGAGGTCTTCCTGTTCCAGGACTGGATCCGCGGTCAACTGGACGAGCCGACATTGGGCGAGCCAGCCCCGAGCCGGGCGAGTCGTCGGGCGGAGTAACGCGTTCGCTACTCCAGCACCACGATCGCCTCGGGGCTCCAGCCGACGCGGGCTTTCATGCCTTCGCGCAGGATCCGCCGTCCGGCGGTGTTACGCATGGTGACGGTGGCGAGGGCTTCCGTCCCCGGCAACTGCACCTCGTAATAGGTCAGGTCGCCGTAGTAATTGGCGTCGCTGATCACACCCTCGACCTCGCGTGGCGACCGGTCACTGTCCTCGAGAAGGATGGTCAGCATCTCAGGCCGGATGCCGACGCTGATATGGCCGCCGTTGGTGCCGCCGGGGGCCTGCGAACGGGGCACGTCGACCCGGCCCAATGCGGCAACGTCGAGCGACAACTGATCTCCTTCGCCGCTCACCAGTTGCGCTTCGAGGAAATTCATCACGCCGATGAATGATGCGACCCGGCGGTTCACCGGGCGGCGATACAATTCCTCCGGGCTGGCGAGCTGGGCGATCTTGCCGTCAAACATCACCGCGATGCGGTCCGACATCGTCAGCGCTTCCTCCTGGTCGTGGGTCACCAGGATGAAGGTGATGCCGACCGCCCGCTGCAGGTGGCGCAATTCGACCTGCATCTGTTCGCGAAGTTTCTTGTCCAGGGCCGACAATGGCTCGTCCAGCAGCAGCACCTTCGGGCGCAGCACCAGCGCGCGGGCCAGTGCGACACGCTGGCGCTGGCCGCCGGAAAGCGCGTGCGATGCGCGCTCGCCATAGCCGGCGAGGTCGACCATATCCAGTGCCTCGGTCACCCGGCGGTTCATCTCCGCCTTGTCGAGGCGCAACCTCTTCAGTCCATAGGCGACGTTCTCGGCCACATTCAGATGCGGGAAGATGGCATAGGACTGGAACACCATGTTGGTCGGACGGTGGTTCGCCGGAACCCCGGCCATTGGTTTGCCGTCGAGCATGATGGAGCCGCTGGTCGGCTCGTCGAACCCGGCGATCATGCGCAGCAGCGTGGTCTTGCCGCAGCCGGATGGGCCAAGCAGCGAGAAGAACTCGCCCGCCCGGATACCGCCGCTGACCCCATCCAGCGCGATGACCGGGCCAAAACGTTTCTCGACCCGATCCAGCTCGATGATCGGTCGCCCGCTGTCGGGGCCGGTGGTGGTCTCGGTCACATCAATCCTCCGGTTGCGGCGCCTTGGGCTCCGGTGCGGGTGATCGCCCGGCGGCGGAAGTATTCGGCTGCCAACAGCAGTACCAACGAGAGCACTAGCAGCAGGAACCCAAGGGCCATCACGCTCGGCAGTTTCGCAGTGAACCGCAGCTGGCTCCAGATATAAACCGGCAATGTCGGCTCGGTTCCGGTCAGGAAGAAGGCGATGATGAACTCGTCGAGCGAGATGGTGAACGAGATCAGCAGGCTGGAAATCACGCCCGGCGCGACCAGCGGCAAAGTAACCCGGAAGAAAGTGCCAAGCCGGGTCTCGCCCAGATCGAGCGATGCCTCCTCGAGGCTTCGATCGAGATTTTGAAAGGCCGAACTCAGAATCGCAATCGAAAACGGGGTGCAGACCAGCACGTGGCCGAGGATCACGGTCGAGAGCGACAGGTCCAGGCCGAGCTGAATTAGGATCACCAGCAGCGCCACCGCGATGATAATCTCGGGCAACACCAGGGGCAACATGATGAAACCCATGATCCCCCTCTTGGCCGGAAAGTCGAAACGCGCCGAGGCGCGGGCGGCGAAGATGCCGAGGATCGTCGATATCGACGCGGCCGAGATCGCCACATAGAGGCTGTTGCCGACCGCCCCTTGCAGCACCGGATTGTTTACCAGCTGTTCGAACCACTTGGTGGTAAAACCCTTCAGCGGGAAACTGATGATCGTGCTGTCGTTGAAGGCAAAGATCGGCAGCAGCAGTACCGGTCCATACAGAAATGCCAGATAAACGACGGCATAGGTCTTGAGCCAGCCTCCCGCCCCGCGCGCGCTCATCACGATTGCCCACGCATCGAGCGCCGGTTGAGCCAGACGATCATGACGGCGATCGACGCGACAATGAACATTGCCGAGATTGCCAGCGCGGCGCCCAATGGCGCGTTATTGGCCTTGCCGAACTGCACCTGGATCATGTTGGCGATCATCAGCCCATCGGTGCCGCCGACCAGCTTCGGCGTCACATAGTCGCCGACGGTGGGGATAAAGACGATCAGTGTCGCGGCAATCACGCCGGGCATGGCCAGCGGCAGAGTTACCCGGCAGAATCGGCGGATCGGGCCATCTCCCAGATCCTCGGCCGCCTCCAGGTAGCTGCGATCGATCTTCTCCAGCGCCACGAAAATCGGCAGGATTGCAAACGGCGCCCAAGCATGGGCCAACGTCAACACCACCGCATTGGCATTATACAGAATGAAGGTCAGCGGCTCGTCGATGATGCCCGTGCCCAGAAGGCCGCTGTTCAGCACGCCGTTATAGCCGAGGATGACCTTCCACAGGAACACCCGCAGCAGATAGCTGGTCCAGAACGGGATGGTGATCAGGAACAGCCACATCGCCTTGCGCTGTTGCGGCACATAGAACGAGACGTAGTAGGCGATGGGAAAGGCCAACAGGACGGTGGCGACGGTCACCGCGCCGGAGATCGCCAGCGATCGCATCATCAGCAGTTGGTACAGCGGCTCGGTCCATGCCTCGATGTAGTTCTTCAGTGAGAGATTGCGGTCGAAATCCAGATAATCCTGGGTCCAGAAGCTGATAACCACCACGGTCAAAAGCGGCGCCGCCAGCAGCAGCAGCGCATAGAGCAGTGTTGGACTGACCAGGATCAGCCCGCTGGCGGAATCTGTCTTCAACCAGCGACGCCAGCCGATAGGTGGAGCTTTCGCTTTCGCTCCGGCGATCTCGACGCCGGCGTCGATGACGCTCACTCTGGCGGCCGATCAGGTTGTGGCATCCCCAGGTTCTCCCCTGTGCCGTCGTCTACCGCGCCAACAGGGCGGCGTTGCGTTCGGCGACCGTGCCCGGTGCCGGCTCGTCCTGCAGATTGACCACGGGCAGCACGGCGCGCAAGTGGTCATGATGGGTCCGCACGCCATATTCGAGATCGCTGAGAATAATCCCGTCATAGCCGCTCGACTTGGTCGCCTCGCAGGACCAGATGGTCAACATCTGGTCCTCGACGGAGGTTTCAAGATCGATCCGGCCGCTGAGGTAGCGCGCCGCCCGCAGCTCACGGCTCTCGTCCGGGCGGCGGTAGATGGCACCCCTAAGCCGGGTGTTGCCGACCTCGTCCGGCAGTTCCTGATAGAAGGTAACCGAATCCGGATAGACACTGATGACCGCATTCGGGAACAGCCCGAAATATAGCCACGCCTTGCGGTGGCTTTCCGGT
This sequence comes from Thermohalobaculum sp., assembly GCA_035527255.1. Taxonomy (GTDB): domain Bacteria; phylum Pseudomonadota; class Alphaproteobacteria; order Rhodobacterales; family Rhodobacteraceae; genus Thermohalobaculum. The sequence goes on from DATLAW010000161.1 coordinate 13,406, forward strand.
AGCCAGGTAGCCTCCGGCAGGATGGATTTATAATTGCGCACGCTCCACCGCATGCCCGGCCCCTCGTTGAAGCGGCCGATCGTGCGGGAGGCGCCATTGATATATGGCTCGTCCATGTAGTCGTGGCCATACAGATCCTGCAGCCCTGGATGGGCCATCGCGACGTGGTAGCCCTCGTTGTCGACATCGCGCACCGACTTCCAGTTGACCGCGGTGGAATTAGACCAGCCATCCTTTGTCGCCGGGAGCATGGTCTCGATCTGATAGGGTTCGATCTCGGCGTCGAAGCGGGCAAAGATTTCGGCTATCGGCGGCTGCTCGCTGGGCTTGAAGCGGACAAAGACAAAGCCACGCCAGATTTCGATCTCGATCGGCTTCAGGCCCCATTTCACCGGGTCCAGTGGCGGCAGCGTTTTTGGCTGGGCAGCCCCGCGCAAGGTGCCATCCAGGTTGTAGGCCCAACCGTGATAAGGGCAGATCAGCGCTGATTTGCAGCTGCCCGATGTGTCGGCGACGACGCGCGAACCGCGGTGACGGCATACATTGTGGAAGGCCCGCAGCACCCCGTCACGGCCGCGCACGATCAACGCGCGCTCGCCGACAACATCGAAGGTGGTGTAGTCGCCGGGCTCGGGTACGTCGTTTGAATGGCAGGCGAGTTGCCATCGCTTGCGAAACAGCTCTTCCTTCTCCAGCTCCAACAGCTCGGGGCTGAAATAGGCCCACCCTGGCAGCCCGCTCCGGTCCCAATCCAGGGGCGGCAGCAGGGAGTTTGTTTCGAGTGGCATGATTGTCTCCATAAATTTATTTGAGCGCTCATATAAATTAAACTATCGCCAAGGGGAATGGCAACCGGAAAATTCGATGACGGTGTGGTATGGAAAATCCAGTTGCTAGGCTGGCCCGGATCGCCGGTCCTGCCGCGAATCCTCCAGCACCCGGCGAAGATCACGTGCGATCGTGTTCGCCACGACGTCGGCGCTGTAGTGGGCGACCACATGAGCGCGACCCTTTCGGCCCATCCTTTGGCGCAACGACCAGTCGCCAAGCAAGATGCGCAAAGCAGGCTTCCAATCGCCACCGGGCTCAATCAGAAAGCCGTTCTCGCCATCGATAACGACGTCGCGGTTCATCCCGACATCGCTCACGACGGCGGGCGTCCCGAAGGCGAGGTATTGGATCGCCTTCAGAGCGCATTTCCCACGCGCCCATTCGGTGTCGGCGAGAGGCATCAGCCCGATATCGATCAGTTTTGTCAGCGCGACCTCGGTCGCCGCGGACCAGGCAACGCAGCGTCCGGCCAGCCCGTGTGCATCGAGGTCGACTTTCGCCCCAATGACCAGCATCTCGAATAGCAACTCGCGCTGCAGCTCGCCAAGAGCAGGAAGGATCATCTCAAGGTAATGCGCGGTGGAATGGCTGCCGGTCCAGCCAATCACGGGAATGGCCGCCTCGTCAGTCTCGGCTCGCAAGTCATAGCTCTCGGTATCGACAGTTGTCGGCCAGAGGACGACATTGTCGTTGAAGCTCCGCATGTAGTCACAGAGGTTTGGGTTGCCAGCCCCGACCAGTGCCGACCTGGCGCCGATGAAGCCGCAACGCCAATCGCATCGCATCAGGCGCAGCCAGAAATTGTCACCAACCTCGGGGGGGCGATAAATCGCGTCGTCGAGATCGTAGACCAGTGGCTTGCCGAGCATTGCAATGATTGCCTCGACAATCGGCGGGCCCGTGAGCGCCGCATTCCGGTGCACCACGACCAGATCAGCGCGCCAGGCCGCGCGAAGCGCCTCGAACATCCAGGGAATATACCGCTTCGTGAACAGAAAGGCGCTGCGCAAAGACAATCCCTTCCGCCGCGCCAAACCGATTGCTGGTGTCGAGCATGACACCAGATCGATTCTCAGGCCCTCCGCCTCCAGATGTCCGGCCCATTGTTCCCAGCGATAACGTTGGCTGGGTCCTGTATCGAGCTCATAGGGAAGAAGTATGGCAATCTTGTATTGTGACATTCGTTTACCGTCGTGCTCCGATGGACGCATTCGATCGGGTCATGGCTGACTTACCTTGAGTTTGACATCGGCTGCGGCGGCAACGCTGTCATAGACCTGCCGATACTTTGCCAAAGCGACCGGCATGTCGTGGATCGCCTGCGAGCGTTCGCGCAGATCGGCGGGATCGATCGTCAGGATTTCGTCCAACCGCGAGACGACACCGTCCATCTCCGCATCCGACATTGTTGACAATACGGCCCCTGCGCCAAGTCCTTTGACGATCTCGCTGACATCGCCGACACCGTCATTGACCACGACCGGCAGGCCGCAGGCGAGATATTCGCCGAGCTTGGTTGGGGAGACTCCTAGGCTCGAGAACTGCGATGCGATCAGACACAGCGCCAGGTCCGCCGCTGCCAGCCAGAATGGGACCTTGCCATGCTCGGAGAATTTCAAGCGAAGATCGTCTACGCCGAGCGTCACACCCGCCGAGCGCGCCGTGGCGATCAGTTGATCGGCCGAGTGCTCGCCAATGAAGAGAAACTTTGCGCCAGGCCGGACGCGTCGCAGCCTGTCGAAGAAACGCAGCATCTCCGGCAGAAGATAAACCGTGCCGACTGATCCTAGGTAGGCCAGGACCGTTGCATCCTCAGCGATATCGAGCCGGGCGCGGGCTTCGGCGCGGGTCTGGGCGGACCGCACCGGGAACGCCTCATGATCGATGCAACATGGGATCACCGTGATCGGCTGACCGCGATAGCATGGCCAAGATTCGATGACCCGGCGCGCTGTCGCCGCCAATACGATGATATGATCGGCATTCGCAATGAAGTCCGCCTCCTTCGCCTTCCAGCGGTTATACAATGCGCGATAGAATGGGTTCGACTTCGGCCACCGGTTGCCATCTCGTCGCTGGTCGATCAGAAAACCGCGGGTGTCGAAAATGAACGGCAGGCCGGAACTGCGCTTCAGCTTCAGCGCCGCGTCGGCGGCCGGATACGATCGCGCATGGGCGACGTCGAAGCGGTCAGAGGCCGCCACCCGTCTGGCCGTTGCAACCATCTCGCGCAGGTCGAGTATTTTCGCAAGGACCGGCGGGCGTGACCGGAACGAGCATGGGTGCCACGAGACCGTGGTTTCGCCGACATCGCGGGCGACCGTGTCGCCTATCCGATCAAGCCGGTCTTGGTGCTCGAAAGTAATCAGGTCGAACTGGTGCCCGGCGGCGGAAAGCCCGCTAACATAGGGCCAGACCTGACTTTGCCCGATCAGACTGGTGAGGCCATCGTAGGTCATGTACAGAATGCGCACCGTTTCGCTCCCGCGCATGGCCAATGTTGGCGCTTATCGCCGGTCGCTAAACAGTGGTCAAGATGCGCTACTGTGCTTTTTTGCGCGACCGTTCGTGTATAGAGAGGTCTTCGGTGGAAACACCGCAGCCCGGCTGATCCCCTTCTGAGGCGCCCATAGCGCATGACCCGACCGATCCTTGTCATTATTCCATCGATCGCCACAGCAGGCGCGGAAATTCATGCAATGATCCGGCTGCGGGAGTTGTCGATGCGCGGTTATCCAGTGCGGTTGATGGTGTTGTCCGATGTCATCGACCCGGCCGTTCTAGCCGAAGCGGGGTTGCCAGAGGAACATGTCCTCAGGCTTCGGAATCCGAGTGTGGTGGTTGATGTGACGTTCTTGAAAATGCTGTGGCGCGATCTCGGTCGCGCCTCGATGTTCGCAAGGTATCAAGATGTCGGGACGGTCATCGCGCATCTGCCGCCCAGCCATTTCTTCGCCCGGCTGCTGTTCCTCGCCCTGCTCCTGCGCGGATGCCGGGTGCGGCTGGTACAATACCATCATTCTCTCGAACACAGGCTGAATCCGCGCGACACAGTGGCAAAGCGGCTTTTCTTTACCGCCAACCAGCTTCTGGCCCGGATCTGCGATCACGCGCATTGGCACGTATCCGAACAGGTTCTGGAGGATGTCCGCCGCGGGTTCACGCGCAGAAATGCGGTCATCCACAACTCGTGCGACATGACATCCCTAGGTGATCTCGACGCGGCCAGTCGGCTGCTTGCGCCAATCTGTGCGCGGGGCGATCCGTATTTGTTGCTTGTGCCGGGGCGATTGATGTCAATGAAGGGGCATGTTTTGTTTCTACATGCGCTTGCACGTCTTTGCGCCGCTGAGAAAATTTCACCGGGGCAGCTGCAGGTCATTATTGTGGGCGAGGGTGACCAACGCAATCTCATCGAGGCGTCGATCGATGAACTGAAGCTTCGCGAACGGGTCACGCTTACCGGTAGAATTGGTCACTCCGTTCTCCTGGCGCTTTACCGCAAAATCGACCTTGTCGTCGTGCCGTCTCTTGATGAGGGGTTTGGAAACGTCACCATCGAGGCAATTTCGCGTGGCGCCCTGGTGCTCGCATCTGATGCCGGTGGCCTGCGCGAGATAATGCGGGATGGGGAAAACGGGCACGTGTTTGCTGCCGGCGACCAAGATGCCCTCGTGCGTCAGCTGAGTTCAATCTGGCGCAATCGCCATAAGGTGTCGATCGACATGGAGGCCGCCCGCAGCGATTGCGCCGCGCGTTTTGGACTCGACGCACATGTAGACCGGGTGTCGGCATTGTTATCTGCCTGAACGAGCCCAGCAGAACGTGCGCTCCCTTTCATCGGCCGCCCAACTACTTGCGATGCACCGGCCAGCCAAAAACCGAGGGATCAAGAAAAAGGACCCGCCGTGATTTGTACCAAAGAAACAACGACATCAATGTAGCGCCGAAAAAACTGCCCCATGCCGCGCCATCTGCGCCGTAGGTTGGGATCAGCAGCGTGGCAATTGACGTGCCGACTACCAGCGAGATTGTGAAGCCGCCCGCCGCGATCCCTTCGCGCCGCACCATGTTCATCAGAACTGTGCCGGGTCCGAACAGCGCACGCATGGTTTCGGCCGCACCGAGTATGATAATTGTGCTCAACGCGGCCACGAACCCAGCTCCGAAGAGTGTATCGAGCAACACATGCCCGCCAAAAATGATACAAACCAGCGCCAACCCGGCCACGGCGCTGCTGGCGCGGGCGATCTGCGGTAGCAGCCGTTGCAGGCCATCAGTCTGACCGCTCGCGTTCAGCTGCGCGATATGAGGAGCGGAGGCGATATATGCGATTGACGTGCCAAGTCCGACAAGGCTGGCGGCCCGCTGCGCGATCCGCAGCAGCCCGACATCCGCGGTGCTCGACAAGATACCAGCAACCAACAGAAGGACCTGCCCCTGGCCAACTTGAATGCCGCTCGAGACGCCGAGGCGGAGTGTTGCCATGCTCCAGGCGCGCCATGAAATCACCGCCGACCTGCGCCGCAAATCGTTTGCGAATGAGCCGATGAAGAATAACCCGCCTACGGCCAGCGATACCGTCGCTGCCGCCAAGTGCAACGCCATCGCGCGCGTTGGTGTCAACCAGCCTGGCTCCAGCAGCGAGACAGCGCCGAGGGCGATTGCAAAAATGCCGGGGCGCACCAGTCGTTGAGGAATCAAACCGCAGATGATCCTTTGCTTGCCAGCGAGGGCCGCTCCGATGGTCTTGCCAAGCGTGGTCAATGGAATCAGTCCCACCGCGGTCAGCAGAATCGAACCATCGGCGGCGCCGAGCGCAGGTACCAGCGCCCCGCCGAATATCAGGGTCAATGGGATGACGATGACGCTCATCATCCCAATCGTGACAAAGGCGAAAATCAGGACTGCCTTCGCGATGCCGCTTTCCCGATCGGAATTGTCATGTGCGATCTCGCGCATGACCAGGTTGAGAAGGCCGAGTTCCACTGGTATTCCGGCGATCACGACCACTGCCAAAGCCAGAGAATAGACACCAAGACCCTCGACACCCAGGGCACGCGCCAGCTGAATCGCGATCAGAAGGCCGAGAACGAGTTCAACCGCGCTCAGCCCGCCAACACCAGCGAGGCTCCGCAGAAAAGCACTACGCCGGACCTTCGCGAGTCGAGCTTCAAGCCATTGGGAAAAAAGAGATTGGTGGATCACGCGCCTTGCCCATCGAGGGGCGCGCCGAGCACGCTTCGAGGCCTCAATATGCGAGCCGCGGCGTTTAACGCGATGCAATGGAAAGACGTACGCCGCATATGGCCCCCTAGCCGCCACTCTTAGTTTGGCGGAGGTTTATCCGATTGATGTCCAAGTGGGAATAGACGCGTCGTGCGGCCGGATCTTTCGGTCCGGCCGCTTGATGACGCAGGCCCGCCATTTGGCGATAGTTA
>DATLAW010000162.1:0-21070 GCA_035527255.1 Thermohalobaculum sp.
TATCGGGGCTTCCTCGAGCCGGAAGTCGTCAAGGGTCGGGTGCCCTTGCGGTCGTTTCGCGAGCACAATCCGTGTCATCATCTCGGGCATCCCGGACCTCCAAGTATGTGATTTCTTTGATCCGAGCTTGCCCATGCGAAATGCTGTTTTGCAAGCTGAAACAAGGCTGTTAATGAGGCGGGCAATCTGAACAGGGCTGGCGCGAGGCATTGGGAGAGACAATGAGCTATCTGGATAACCTGTTCGGGGTTTCGGGCAAGACCGCCGTTGTCACCGGCGGCGCCACCGGGATTGGCCGGATGATGGCCGAGGCCCTGGTGCGGGCCGGGGCGCGGGTGCTGATCGCCTCGCGCAAGGGGGCGGATTGCGCCCGTGTCGCCGACGAGTTGAACGCCGTCGGACCCGGCAGCGCCGAGGGTTTTGCCGGGGATGTTGGAACCAGTGAGGGCGTCGCCGCCTTGTCGGCAGAGATCATGGTGCGCACTGACCAGCTCCATATCCTGATCAACAATGCCGGCAAAAGCTGGGGTGCGCCTTACGAGGAATTTCCGTTCCACGCCTGGAACGCCGTGATGTCGGTCAATTGCGCCGGGCTGTTTTCGCTGACCCGTGACATGACACCGCTGTTGGAGGCCGCCGCGACCACTGACGACCCGGCCCGCGTGCTCAATATCGGCTCGGTCGCCGGGGACGCGCCGGTTGGGGATCTGGCCTATTCCTACTCCGCGTCGAAGGCGGCGGTGCATCATCTGACCCACATTCTGGCCAAGGAATTGGCTGGGCGGCAGATCACCGTAAATGCACTGGCGCCGGGGCCGTTTCTCAGCCGGATGACCCAACATTTCACCGAGGACGAGGAGAAGCGCGCGCATGTGGCCGCGGACGTGCCGATGGGGCGGATTGGTCGGGCCGACGATATAGCGGGTTGCGTGTTGTTCCTGTGCGGCAGGGGCGGGGCCTATACCACTGGCGGCATCATTCCGGTCAGCGGCGGGATCAATGTCGACCATGGTCACAAGCTGTTCGGTGGGGTCGAGTGATTCGGGGGTTTCAGCTTGCATTGCTGCTCATCATCGCGCTGTCGGGAACCTCGGCGGCCGGGACCTGCGGCAGGACCGTGCCCTGCGAAGTTGAGGGCGGCTACTATCTGGCCGCTCCACCGCCGGATTGGGACGGCAGCAGCCCGCTGCCCCTGGTGGTCTATTTCCACGGCTGGAACAGCTCGCCCGAAGCAACGTTCAAAAACCGCGCCATGGTCAATGGCGTCAACAACAGGGGCGCATTGTTCGTCGCACCCTATGCCCGAACTGGTTATTGGCGACAAATTGGCGATGGCCGGGCCGAACAGGGACGCGATGAGCTGGCCTATGTCCACGCGGTGATGGCCGATATCGCGAAGCGCTGGCCAATCGACGATCAGCGCACACTCGCGTCGGGGTTTTCGCGTGGCGCGTCGATGGTGTGGAATGTGGCCTGCTATGCCGGGCCATTGTTCTGTGCCTATGCGCCGATCGCTGGCGGGTTCTGGGACTCGACGCCGCCGGATTGCCCAACGGGTCCGGTTAGTCTCCGCCATATTCATGGCACCGCCGACGGGGTGGTCGCTTATGACAAGGTCGGGATCTATAATTCGAGGCCGATCCCGGAGGGGTTTGCGACATTGCGCCGACTGGACGGTTGTAGCAATGCGTCCGATACCAAGCAGCGGCAGCGGCTGACCTGTGGCAGCTGGCGGGATTGTACCTCGGGGCGGGTGCTGGAGGTTTGCCTCCATGATGGCGGCCACAGCATTCCGGCGGAATGGGTCGGCGAGGGTTTTGACTGGATGATGGCGCTGCCTGAATAGGCCGACGCAATGAGAAGGAATGACGATGAATTTAGGTATGTCGGATCGGGTGGCACCGCTGGTCGCGCAGGTTCGCGCGATGATGCAGGACGAGATTGCACCGCTGGATGAAGAGTATCACAACGAGGTCGGCAAGGCCGGTGACCGCTTTGCGCTGACGCCGCGCCAGATCGAGATCATCGACGGGCTGAAGGCTGAGGCAAGGAAGCGTGGATTGTGGAATTTCTGGCTGACCGACAGCGAAAAGGGGTTTGGCCTGTCGGCTGTCGAATACGCCTATCTGGCCGAGGAGATGGGCAAGATCCGTATAGCGGCCGAGGTGTTCAATTGCTCGGCCCCAGATACCGGCAACATGGAGGTGTTCGAGCGCTACGGCACTGCGGAGCACAAGGAGCGGTGGCTGAAGCCGCTGCTGAATGGCGAGATCCGTTCGGCCTATTTGATGACCGAACCCGGTGTCGCCTCGTCGGACGCCACCAACATCTCGCTGGAGGGCAAGCGCGACGGCGACGACTGGGTGCTGAACGGCGAGAAGTGGTGGGCCAGTGGGGCCGGTGACCCGCGTTGCAAGGTCTATATCGTGATGACCCGGACCAGCCCGGATGCCGACCGCCACAACCAGCACAGCCAGTTCGTGGTGCCTGCGGGAACGCCGGGGGTCGAGGTGCTGCGGCCAATGCAGGTCTTCGGCCATGACGACGCGCCGCACGGCCACATGCATCTGCGCTTCACCAATGTTCGGGTGCCGGCTAAGGATTTAATCCTGGGTGAGGGTCGGGGCTTCGAGGTCAGTCAGGGGCGGCTTGGCCCGGGTCGCATTCATCACTGTATGCGCGCCATTGGTCATGCCGAGCGGGCATTGGAACTGATGTGCAAGCGGGCGCTTTCGCGTACCGCATTTGGTCAGCCGTTGGCCAAATTGGGCGCCAATTACGATATCATCGCCGAGTGCCGGATGGAAATCGAGCAGGCCCGCCTGTTGTGCCTGAAAGCCGCCTGGGTGATGGACACCGAGGGGGTTCGCGCCGCGCAACCCTGGATCAGCAAGATCAAGGTGGTGGCGCCGCGCATGGCCCTAAAGGTGGTCGACGAGGCGATCCAGATGCACGGCGCCATGGGCATCAGCCAGGACGTGCCGCTGGCCGCGATGTGGACCCATCTGCGGACGCTGCGGCTGGCCGATGGCCCGGATGCTGTGCATCGCCGGCAGGTGGCGCGCAAGGAGCTGCGCCAGTACACCGGCAATCAGCCGGTCTGACGGGGGTGCTGTGATGGAACATGATGCGGCGCATCTCGACATTGATGCGGTCGAGCGGTATCTGGCCGCCAATGTTCCGGGCTTTCGCCGGCCGGTGGTGGCGACCAAGTTTGGCGTTGGGCAATCCAATCCGACTTTCCTGTTGGAAAGCCCATCGGGGTCCCTGGTGCTGCGCCGCAAGCCGCCGGGAGTGTTGCTGAAATCAGCCCATGCGGTGGACCGCGAGTTTCGGGTGCAGCAAGCGCTGGCGGGGACCGATGTGCCGGTCGCGCCGATGCACATCCTGTGCGAAGATGAGGGTGTTATCGGGTCGATGTTCTATGTCATGGCGTTCCAACCGGGGCGGCATTTCATGGAGCCGACGCTGCCTAACCTGTCAGCGCCGGAACGCGGGGCGGTGTTTGACGAAATGAACCGGGTCCTGGCGGCGCTTCACAGCGTTGATTATCAGGCGGTCGGGTTGGGCGACTTTGGCAAGCCTGGCAGCTATTTCGCCCGCCAGATCGGCCGTTGGACCCAGCAATACCGAGCCTCGGAGACCGAGACGCTGGTGGATATGGACGCGCTGATCGATTGGCTCGACGCCAACCTTCCAGCGGACGATGGGCGGGTCAGTCTGGTTCATGGCGATTACCGCATCGACAATATGATATTTGCCGCCGACCGGCCCCGGATCGCTGCCGTGCTGGACTGGGAGTTGTCGACGCTGGGCCATCCGTTCTCGGATCTGGCGTATCAATGCATGCAGTGGCGCATGCCGGTTGGGCCGGAGGGTCGCGGGTTGGCGGGTGTCGACCGCAAGGCTGAGGGCATTCCGACGGAGGCTGAATACATCGAGGCCTATTGCCGCCGAATGGGGCTGTCTGGGATCGCCGGTTTCGACTTTTGCCTCGCCTTCAGCTTCTTTCGCATGGCTGCAATTGTGCAGGGAGTTAAGAAGCGCGGGCTGGAGGGGAATGCCTCGAACCCCGAGCGCGCGGCGCAAATGGGGCGCTTTGTGCCCGAGTATGCGCGGATGGGGTTGGAGGCGGCCGCAGGGCGGTAGCGCCCCAACAAAGGGCGAAAAGCCATCGCATATCTGATCGCTAGCTCTGCCACATGGAACCGTTGTTCCCATCTGGACAACAATTGCTAAAGTCGCCAACGTCGGTCTGGCCCGACCCCAACTCGCTGCCACTGGAGAACCGATGAAACATCCCGATGCAACGGATTACCTGGTTGGCGTGGTTGGTGCCGGGGCCATGGGGCAGGGGATCATTCAGGTTGCTGTGCAGGGCGGGATGCGGACATTGATCTTTGACGCCCGGCCCGGTGGCGCTGAGGCGGCGCGTAAGGCGATTGCCGAGCGCATTGACCGGATGGCGGAGAAGGGCCGGATCAACGCCGACGATGCCGCCGCGGCGACTGCCCGGATGGCGGTCGCCGACGATTTTTCGGACCTGGCGCCCTGTGACGCGGTGATCGAGGCGATTTTTGAGGAGATCGAGGTCAAGCGCGAGACCTTTGCCCGGATCGAGGCCGAGGTTTCGGCGGATTGTTTGATTGCGTCAAACACTTCGTCGATCCCGATTTCATCCATCGCAAGGGCATGTAAGCGCCGCGACCGGATCGCTGGGCTGCATTTCTTCAATCCAGTGCCGGTGATGAAACTGGTCGAGGTGATCCGCGGGGCGGAGACTTCCGACGCGACTGCCGAGGCACTGACGGTGCTGGGACGCCGCATGGGGCGCACGCCGGTCACGGTGAAGGACAGCCCCGGCTTTCTGGTCAATATGGGCGGGCGGGCCTACACCACCGAAGGCCTGCGCCTGGCACACGAGCAGGTCGCAACTCCAGCCCAGATCGACGCCATCATGCGCGATTGCCGGCATTTCCGCATGGGGCCGTTCGAGTTGATGGACCTGACCGGTATCGACGTGAATTACCCGGTCAGCATGATCGTCTATAACGGCTATTTGCAGGACCCGCGGATCAAGACCGCGCCAAATCACAGGGCGATGGCGGATGCCGGGCTATATGGGCGCAAGACCGGGCAGGGTTGGTTTGCCTATGAAGGCGGCAAGCCGCTGGACCGGCCCTCGGCGGACTACGTCACCAATGTAGCACCCGCTACCTCCGTGCGGTTGGCCGAGCCAGACGATGCGCTGGAGGCGTTCTGCGCCGAGATCGGGCTGCGGGTTGGTGACAGCGGGCCATATCTGGCAGCGCCGATCGGCGAGGATGCCACTCATGTGGCGCTGCGCACTGGGGTTGCGCATCAGGTGTTGGTCTGCATTGACCTGACCGGAGACGCCTCGAAACGCGTCACAGCGATGACTGCTCCCGGGGCTGACCGAGAGGCGCTGGACATGGTTACCGCGTCGATCATCGCTGCGGGCCGGGCTGTTACCGTGATCAAGGACAGCCCCGGCTTTGTCGCCCAGCGGATCAGCGCTATGGTCGCCAATCTGGGGTGCTACATGGCCGAGATCGGTTTGGCCTCGCCATCGGATATAGATCTCGCCATGCAGCTCGGGCTGAACTACCCGTTGGGGCCGCTGGCGCTGGCCGAGGATATGGGCGTCGGGAACACGCTGCGGATCCTTGAGCAATTGCAGGCCATCACCGGCGAGGACCGCTATCGCCCGACGATGTGGCTGAAGCGCCGGTCGCATCTGGGTCTGCCGATCGATACGGAGAGCTGACATAATGGGACGCTGGAAACACCGGCCTGAGGGATCGAACTGGGGTGACTTTGGCCCGGACGACCAGATTGGGCGACTGAACCTGCTGACACCGGCGAAGGTCTTGCAGGGAATCGCCGAGGTCCGCGATGGCCGCAGCTTTTGCCTGTCGCTGCCGCTCGACCTGCCGGGCGGTAACTTGCTGAACAACGCCCGCCATCCGCCGCAGCGATTTGCGACCCGCTCGCCGGATGGCACTGACCGGTATTTGTTGCGGCTGGCCGATATGAATGCCGATTTCTACGATGTGGTGAATGACGACCGGGTGATCCTTCACACCCAATACTCAACGCAATGGGATGCGTTGGCCCACGTCGGTGCCGAATTCGATGCCGACGGCGACGGTGTGGCGGAAAAGGTTTTCTACAACGGTTGGCGCGGCGGCGAGCATATCGCACCCGGCGCGCCTTGCGACGATTGCGGCGACCTGACCGGGGTCGAGGCGACGCGCCTGGGGGTCGAGACCATGGCCGAGACCTGCGTCCAGGGTCGGGCGGTGATGATCGACCTGCATGCGGCTTATGGTGATGCCCATTTGGATGTGGATTTTGCCGGGCTGTCCGAGGCGATGACGGCCCAGAATGTCACCGTGGAATCCGGCGACATGGTCTGTTTCCACACTGGTTTTGGGCACAAGATCATGAACATGGCAGGAGCGCCGGACAATGCGGTCCTGCACGGGTCTTGTACGGCGCTTGAGGGCCGCGACCCACTGCTCCAGGAATGGATCCGAGACAGCGGCGTGGTGGCGCTGATTGCTGACAACTATGCGGTCGAGCGGGTGCCGAGCCGCTCGGGCAGCGGCAAACGGCCCTTCCTGCCGCTGCACCAGTTATGCCTGTTCAAGTTGGGGGTGCCGTTGGCCGAGTTGTGGTGGCTGACCGATCTGGCTAACTATTTGCGCGCGGCCGGGCGGACCCGGTTCCTTCTGACGGCGCCGCCATTGCGGCTGCCGGGTGCTGTCGGCTCGCCAGTGACGCCAGTGGCGACGGTCTAGCGGATGACGACGCTGGATGATCTGCTGAACCCACGCTCGATCGCCATCGTCGGCGCTTCCGACGACCATACCCGGATCGGTGGGCGACCGCTGCGACACATGATCGACCAGCGGTTTCAGGGCGGAATTTACCCGGTCAATCCGAAACGCGACACTGTGCAAGGGCTGCGCGCCTATCCAAGTTTATGCGACATTGATGGCGATCTGGACTTCGTGCTGGTGGCCGTGCCAGCACCAATGGTCGTCGATCAGGTGCGCGCGGCGGCGGCAAAAAATGCCCGTACCGTGATGGTGTTTTCCTCCGGCTTTGCCGAAACGGGGCCTGAGGGAACCACGATGCAAGACGAGTTGACCGCCGTCGCGCGGGCCACCGGGGTTCGGGTGATTGGGCCGAATTGCCTGGGTGCATTCAATTCCGATACCCGGTTTTATCCAACTTTTACCTCGACGATCGATCGGGCGACCCCGGTGCCGGGCGGCATCTCGATTGCCAGCCAATCGGGTGCCTATGGCAGCCACATCTACATGGCCTCGCACATGCGCGGCCTAGGCATTCGCTATTGGCTGACCACCGGCAACGAATCGGATCTGCATGTCGCCGAGGTGATTCGGCTGCTGGCCGAGCGCGAGGACGTGCATTGCATTATGGCCTATGCCGAAAGCATCAAGGATGGCCCGATGCTGGTCGAAGCGTTGGAGGTGGCGCGGGCCAACCGAACGCCAGTGATCTTCATGAAGGTCGGACGATCGGAGATTGGTGCGCAGGCGGCGAATTCGCACACCGCCTCGCTGGCCGGTGAGGATGCGGTCTACGAGGCGGTGCTGCGACAGCACGGCGCCTGGCGGGTACGCTCGACCGAGGAGATGCTCGACGTCGCTTATGCCTGCCGCCCGCGCATCTATCCGGCGGGAAAGCGGCTGGGTTTGGTCACGATCTCGGGTGGGGCCGGGGTGTTGATGGCCGATGCAGCAGCCGACCACGGGCTTGACGTTGCGCCGATGCCAGAGGATGCGCAGTCCGAGATGAAGCAGATACTGCCCTTCGCCTCGCCCCGTAATCCGGTTGATGTGACGGCGCAGTTTTTCAATGACCTGAGCCTGGTACCAAAGTTTACCAAAGCGATGCTTGATCGTGGTGGCTATGACGCACTGATTGGCTTCTGGACCTCGGTGGCGGGGTCGCCGGTGTTTGGCAATCCGTTGCTGACCCATCTGACCGAGACGATGAAGGGCTACCGCGACCGGCTGTTTCTGCACATAATGCTGGCGCCGGAGGAGATGCAAAAGCGCTATGACGAGGCCGGGTTCCCCAGCTTCGAGGACCCGACCCGCGCGATTGTCGCGATGGCGGCGCTGATGGCATTTGGCGAGGCTTTTGCCAAGGGAACGGCGCCGGTGCCGGATATTCCGGAATTCGCGCCGCTGCCTGAGGGTTCGCTGGGCGAGCTCGAAGCCAAGGCGGTGCTGGCGGCGGCGGGATTGCCGGTAATCGCCGATCGGTTGGCGACGTCGGCGAGTGAAGCCATTGATGCGGCAAATGAATTTGGGGGACCGGTGGCGATGAAGATCGCTTCGCCCGATATTCTGCACAAGACCGAGGCGGGTGGAGTGAAGCTGGGGGTTTTAGCCAAGGATGTGGAGGCGGCCTTCGACGCAATCTTCACCAACGCGAGAACCTTTGCACCTGAGGCCCGGATCGACGGCGTGCTGATTTCGCCAATGGTGACCGGCGGAGTGGAGTGCATCCTTGGGGCGCGGAACGATCCGGTGTTCGGTCCCATTGTGCTCTTCGGTCTCGGCGGGATATTCACTGAGGTGCTTAAGGACGTATCTTTTCGTCGCGCACCGTTTGGCGAGGCGACTGCGCACGAGATGATCAATGAGTTAAAGGGAGTGGCATTGCTGAAGGGTGCGAGGGGCCAGCAGGCTGCTGATCTGGATGCACTGGCCAAGGCGATCTCGCGATTGTCTCTATTCGCATTTGCGTATGGTGACGCCATCGAGAGCGTCGAGATGAATCCATTGCAGGCGATGCCTGAAGGTTGCGTGGCGCTGGATGCCCTCATTATGAAGAAAGAACTGTAATACCATGGCATTGCCACCAATTCTTCAGAATCTACGCATTCCCGCTTTTGGCGCGCCACTGTTCATCATCCAGAATCCGGACCTGGTTCTGGCCCAGTGCAAGGCCGGCATTCCGGGTTGTTTCCCGGCGCTGAATGCCCGCGAGAAGGACGGCGAGCCGATTGAGCTTGATCGCTGGCTGAAGCGGATCACCGAGGAATTAGATCGCTACAATCAGGCCAACCCGGACCGGCCGGCGGCACCCTATGCGATCAACCAGATCGTTCACCGTTCGAATGTTCGGTTGGAGCGGGATTTGGAGATCATGGTGAAATGGCGGGTGCCGATTGTGGTGACCTCGCTGGGGGCGCGGGTTGAGCTGAACGATGCGGTGCATTCCTATGGCGGGATCACGTTGCACGACATCATCAACAACCGCTTCGCCAGGAAGGCCATCGAGAAGGGCGCCGATGGGTTGATTGCGGTTGCTGCCGGGGCTGGGGGGCATGCTGGGGCGATCTCGCCGTTTGCGCTGGTTCAGGAGATCCGCGAATGGTTTGACGGGCCGCTGCTGCTGTCGGGCGCTATTGCCACCGGCGATGCGGTGTTGGCTGCCGAGGCGATGGGGGCGGATATAGGGTATATCGGCTCGGCCTTCATTGCGACAAAAGAAGCAAATGCGCCAGAGGCTTACAAGCAGATGATCGTCGATTGCGGGGCCGATGACATCGTCTATTCAAGCTTGTTTACTGGGGTGCACGGTAACTACCTTAAGCCGTCGGTCGCGGTACAGGGGATGGATCCGGATAACCTGCCCGCAGCCGACGCGAGTTCGATGGATTTCTCCAGCGGGGCGTCGAAGCCGAAAAGCTGGAAGGAAATCTGGGGCTCCGGGCAGGGAATTGGGGCGGTCAAGGAAGTCGTCAGTGCGGCGGAAATGATCAACCGGCTGGAACGGGAATATCTGGCGGCGCGGGCCCGGCTTGGGCTGGCGGCGCGGGCGACAAGGTGAGTTAGGAGACTGATATGAAAGACGATTTCGATGGGACAGGACCGGAGGCGATCTTCCGGGGGCATCTGGCGGAGGGGCGTTTTATGATCCAGCGCTCGGCCTCGACCGGGCTGCATGTGTTTTATCCGCGGGTGGTGATGCCGTGCTCGGGTGAGGCCGATCTTGAGTGGGTCGAGGCCAGCGGCGAGGGCACGGTTTATGCCACCACGTTGACCCGGCGCCGGGCCGAGCAAGGTGGGGATTACAATATCGCCCTAATCGATCTGGCGGAGGGGCCACGGATGATGTCTCGCGTTGTTGGTGTGGCGCCGGAGGCGGTGACTATCGGCATGAAAGTGCGAGCGAAAGTTGATGAACTAAACGGCGCTCCTGCCGTGTTGTTCGAGCCGGTGTGAGGGAGAATAACATGCACGATCTCAAACACCTACGCGGTAAGGCCGCGTGTGTCGGGGCTGCCACCGCTGGATGCGGCGAGGCGCCTGGGCGCAACTCGACGGAGTTGATGGCCGAGGCGGTTTATCGGGCCTTGGCCGATGCGGATATTACGTTGAGCCAGGTTGACGGGTTGTTTGCAGCGACGGCGGTGCATTCGATGGCGGCGATGACGTTGGCGGAGCATTTGGGGATTTGTCCGAAGTACTCCAACGGGTCGAATATCGGTGGTTCATCTTTCCTCGCCCATGCGCTGGATGCGGCGATGGCGTTGGACGCGGGCCTGATCGATGTGGCGGTGATTGCCTATGGATCGAACCAGCGCACAGCAGGCGGATTCAAGTCGGTATCGGAACCGATGCCATTCGAGGCGCAGTTCGAGCCGCGCAATCCGATCACGGCGTATGCGCTGGCGACCAGCCGATATATGTATGAATTTCAGGCGGATAGGAAAGATTTGGCCGAGGTCGCAGTTGCGGCGCGGGGATGGGCGCAGCTTAATCCGGAGGCGTTTGTTAGGGATCCGTTAACCATCGAGGACGTGCTAGCGGCGCGGATGATCTCGGACCCGCTGAGCAAGCTCGACTGTTGTCTGGTGACTGATGGGGCGGCGGCAGTGGTGATGACGCGGCCGGACCGGGCCAAGGATGGCTCGCACAAGCCGGTCTATCTGCTGGGTGCGGCGATGGCGCATCATCACCGGATGGTCTCGGAAATGGCTGACCTGACCAAGACGGCAGCACGCGATAGTGGGCCGCGCGCCTTTGCCATGGCGGGTTATGGTCCGAATGATATGGATACGGTGCAGTTATATGATGCCTTCACCATCAACACTTTGTTATTCTTGGAGGATTTAGGGTTTTGCGCCAAGGGTGAGGCGAAGGATTTCGTGGCTGGTGGGCGGATAGCGCCGGGGGGTGCTTTGCCAGTGAATACCAATGGCGGCGGGCTGTCCTGCGTGCATCCGGGGATGTATGGGTTGTTCGTGATGATCGAGGCGATCCGGCAGGCGCGGGGCACTTGCGGCGAGCGCCAGATCGACGGGGCGAACCTGTGTCTGGCCCATGGCAACGGCGGGGTTTTGTCGAGCCAGGTGACTACGATCTGGGGGACCGAGGAGGCGTTGTGAGGGAGGGCAGATCATGGATCTGAGTTACACCGCCGAAGAGCAAGCCTTTCGCGATGATGTGCGCGACTGGCTGAAGGAGTGTCTGTCGCCGCGTCTGGTCACCAAGGTTCGCAAGGCTCAGCGCCTGACCAAAGCGGATTACGATGAATGGCATTCGTTGCTGGCGACACGCGAATGGATGGCCTGGCACTGGCCGACAGAGCATGGCGGCACCGGGTGGACGCCGGTCCAGAAGCATATTTTTGAGGAGGAGATGGCGGTTGCCGGTGCGCCGCGTATCGTGCCCTTTGGGGTCAACATGCTGGGGCCGGTTTTGATCCAGTATGGGACGCAAGCGCAGAAGGACACTTACCTACCGCGCATCCTGTCGGGCGAGGACTGGTGGGCGCAGGGGTATTCCGAGCCTGGGGCGGGGTCTGATCTGGCCTCGCTGAAGACCAAGGCGATCTGGGATGGTGATCATTACATCGTCAACGGCCAGAAAACCTGGACCACGCTGGCCCATTTCGCCAACCGGATGTTTTGTCTGGTGCGGACCGATCCGTTTGCAGCCAAGCCGCAACAGGGGATCTCGTTCCTGCTGATCGACTTGGACAACCCCGGCATCGAGATCCGGCCGATCTATACGCTGGAAGGCGAGCACGAGGTCAACGAGGTGTTCCTAACGGACGTCCGGGTGCCGGTCGAAAATCTGGTCGGGCCGGAAAACGATGGCTGGACGGTGGCGAAATATCTGCTGAACTACGAGCGCACTGGGATTGCCGGGGTTGGCGCATCTAAGCAGGCGCTGGTCGAGTTGAAGCGGATCGCTGCGACGGAACGCAAGGACGGGCGGGCGCTGGCCGAGGATCCGCTGTTCGCCGCCCGCATGGCCCGGTTGGAAATTGACCTGATGGGGATGGAGATTTTTAACCTGCGGGTCGTTGCCGCCGCTGGTGAGGGGAAATTGCCGGGGGCGGAATCGTCGCTGCTGAAGATCAAAGGCACGCAGGTGCGCCAGGAGATCACAGACCTGATGCGCCGCGCGGTTGGCCCGTATGCGGCCCCCGATCTGCCGGAAGCCTTTGATGAAGGCTGGAACGGCGATGCGCCGGGGTCAGACTATGCATTGGCGCTGGCGCGGAGCTACTTCAATATGCGCAAAACCTCGATCTATGGCGGGTCGAACGAGATCCAGCGCAATATCGTTGCCAAGCATCTGCTGGGTTTTTGAGGGGCAGGGATGGACTTCAATCTTTCAGAAGAACGGCAAATGATGAAGGACACTGCGGAGCGGTTCATCCGGGACCAATATCCAATCGAGCAGCGCCACGAAGCCAGCAAAAGCGAGCTTGGGTTTTCGCGCGCGATGTGGCGGGAGTTTGCCGATCTGGGGCTGATCGGCGCGCTGATACCGCCAGCGGTGGACGGATTTGGTGGGACCGGCGAGGACATCGCCCTGGTTTTCGAGGCGCTGGGGCGCGGGTTGGTGGTCGAGCCGTTTTTGGCAACGGGGATCCTGGGCGCCAGTTCGCTGATCGATATCGGTGATAAGGCGACACTGGGCGCCGTTATCGCGGGCGAGTGTTTGCTGGCGCTGGCGCATGGCGAGCCGGGCGGGCGGTATGAGTTGAGCCACGTGAAGACCGAGGCCGCACAAAGTGACGCCGGTTGGAAGATCACCGGCCTGAAAAGTGTCGTCGCGAACGGCTGTCGTGCGGACAGCCTGATTGTCTCGGCACGGATCGCCGGGGAGGTCGATGCCGAGGAGGGGCTGGCGCTGTTCCGGGTCGATCCGCGTCAGCCCGGGGTGGCGCGGCGGACCTATGGCACGATCGACGGTGGGTCGGCGGCGGAGATTACCCTGGACGGTGCCGTCGGCGAGCCGATTGGCGTGCCGGGTGAGGCTTATGCGATGATCGAGCGGGCAATTGGGCGCGGTGTCCTGGCGGTTTCGGCCGAGGCGCTGGGGGCGATGGAGGTGGCCAAGGATCTGACGCTGGAATACCTGAAGACCCGGGTGCAGTTCGGCAAGCCGATTGGCGCCAATCAGGTGTTGCAGCATCGCATGGTCGATATGCTGATCGAGATCGAGCAGGTGCGGTCGTGCTTGATGTTGGCGGCATCGACGCTTGATCTGAAGGGGGGGGAGGCGGACCGGGCGACGCGCGAGCGTAATCTGTCGGCGGTAAAACATCTGGTCGGGCGGGTCGGGCGGTTGGTGGCCGAGGAGACCATCCAGATGCATGGCGGGGTTGCCATGACCTGGGAGATGGCGCTGCCCCATTATGCCAAGCGGATTGTCATGATCGACCATCAGTTCGGCGACACCGATCATCATTTGGAACGGTTTATTCGATTCTCGCGGGAGGTGGCTTGATGGAACGACTGATACTGGAGCGTAAAGGCAGGGTGCTGATTGCCACCAACAACGACCCGGCGACGCGGAATTCGTTGAACTGGGATTTCTATGACGGGTTTCGCGAGGCGGTTGAGGCGACCTCGGGCGATGCGGGGATTGGCGCTATCGTGCTGACCGGGGCGGCGGGATTCTTTTGCTCGGGCGGCAATGTGAATGCGCTGCAGGAGCGGGCGCAGGCGGATTATCCGACCCGGCGTTCCAGTGTGGATAAGTTGCACGCAATGATCCTGGCAATGCGGGCCTGTCCGAAGCCGATCATCGCCGCTGTCGATGGCGGTGCCGCCGGGGCAGGGGCATCGGTGGCGGCAGCTTGCGATTTGGTGGTGGCGGCGCGGGATGCCTATTTCTCGGTCGCCTATGTCAAGATCGGGTTGACTCCTGATGGCGGCGCGACGGCGTTTCTGGGGACTGCCCTGCCGCGCCAACTGATGGCCGAGATGGTGTTTACCGGCGACCGCATTCCGGTTGAGCGGCTGTATACGCTGGGCCTTATCAATCGGCTGACGGAGCCAGGGCAGTCGTTGCCCACGGCGCTAGAGATGGCGACACGCTTGGCCGATGGCCCGGCGGCGGCACTGGCCGTTGGCAAGCGGCTGATCGATCAGGCGCGGTTGAACGGCTTGAAGGAACAACTGGATTATGAGGCTGACGGCATCGCCACGGCGCTGGGTGGGCCGGAGGGGCGCGAGGGGATCGCGGCCTTCCTCGAGAAGCGTAAACCAGATTTCAGGAGCCTTGGATGAGCCGACTTCCCGAATTGCCGCGCGACGCGATGACAGACGATCAGCGGCGCATCCATGACGAGATCATGTCCGGGCCGCGTGGGCGGGTCGAGGGGCCGCTGAAGATCTGGCTGAACTCGCCGGGGCTGGCCGAGGTGGCGCAGAAGCTGGGGGCCTATATGCGGTTCGGATCGCGACTGCCACCGCGGTTGTCGGAGCTGGCGATCATCGTGACCGGCGCCCACTACAAGGCCGAGTACGAATGGTATGCCCATGTGCGCTTTGCCCATGACGCGGGGATCCCGGAGGCGGTGACCGAGGCGATCCGGGTGGGCGAGACGCCTGACTTGCCTGACCCGGAGCAGCGGATTGTGTACCAGGTCGCGGTCGAGTTGGCTGCGAGCCATGGGCTGAGCGACGCGACCTATGCCGAGGCGGTGGCGGTGCTGGGGGTGGCGGCGCTGGTCGATCTGATCGCGATCATCGGTTACTACGGGATTGTGTCGTTGACGCTGAATACTTTCGAGATACCGACGCCGGACGGTTCGGCCGCCTTTAGCTGACTTCTCACCAACAATCATCAAAATGA
Organism: Thermohalobaculum sp.; assembly: GCA_035527255.1. GTDB lineage: Bacteria > Pseudomonadota > Alphaproteobacteria > Rhodobacterales > Rhodobacteraceae > Thermohalobaculum. Next base: position 15,174 of record DATLAW010000162.1, read on the forward strand.
AATGGGACTGTGTACCGATGGCAACCAAACTGTTTTCGCCGATCTCCCTCCGTTTGCTCGATTTGACCAACCGGATCGTCGTGGCGCCGATGTGCCAGTACAGCGCGGTCGATGGCACGATGACTGACTGGCATCTGATGCATCTGGGGCAGTTTGCGGTATCCGGCGCCGGGCTGGTGTTTGTCGAGGCGACCGGCGTCGAGGCAGCGGGGCGGATCACCCACGGCTGCACCGGGCTGTACTCGGACGAGAACGAGGTGGCGATGGCGCGAGTGATCAAGTTTTTTCGCGAGTATGGCAGCGCCAGGATCGGCATCCAGATCGGGCATGCCGGGCGCAAGGCATCGGTTGATTTGCCGTGGCGGGGCGGGGCATCGCTGAAGCCCGCCAATGGCGCTTGGCAGACGGCTGCGCCCTCGGCGGTTGCGTTCGATCCAAGCTGGCATGTGCCGGAGGCGATGACCGAGGAAACGCTTGGCCGGGTTCGCGATGGGTTCATTCAGGCGACCCGGCGAGCGGCGCGGTTGGGGTTCGATGCGATCGAGGTTCATAGCGCGCATGGGTATCTGCTGCACACGTTCCTGTCGCCACTGTCGAACCGGCGCAATGACAAATATGGCGGCAGTCTGGAGAACCGGATGCGCTATCCGCTGGAGGTGTTCGACGCGGTCCGGGCCGAGTGGCCGGAGGATAAACCGATGGGGGTGCGGTTCTCGGCTTCGGACTGGGTTGAGGGTGGTTGGGATATCGAGGGTTCGGTCGCGTATTCGCAGGCGCTGAAGGAACGTGGTTGCGATTTCGTCGATGTCTCCAGCGGCGGGTTGTCGCCGGATCAGAAGATTGACCTCGGGCCGGGGTATCAAGCGCATTTCGCCGCCGAGATCCGGCGCGAGACCGGGTTGCCGGTGATGGCGGTCGGCATGATTACCGATCCGGTGCAGGCCGAGACGATCCTGAAGACCGGGCAGGCGGATATGGTGTCGCTGGCGCGCGGCATGTTGTTCGATCCGCGCTGGCCGTGGCATGCAGCGGTAGCGCTGGGCGATCAGGCGGCGTTTCCGGCACAGTACATGCGGGCGCATGGCTCGCTGCGGGGGGCGCCGGTGCCGGCGGACCCGCCGTGGACGGTGTAAGGCGTGTCAGTCAGGGTTTTGATTTGTAGAGGCCGCGGGGGATGCTTTTTTCGGGTCGTAGAAAGGCAGATCAACGATTACGCAGGAGCTGGTTTGTTCGAGTTTTAGCGACAGGGTGCGGCCGACCCAGGGGCCGGGCTGGTTGAACCTGACATAGGCGATGCCGCAGTTGAGGAACGGTGACCAGGCGCCGGCGGTGACGGCGTTCCGGGGGCGGCCTACGCCACAACCGGCCCCCTCGGCCTCGGATCGCTCAACACCTGTACCCGTTGCGCGGCGTTGCGCGCAAATTGGAGGGTCATGGCTTTGCGCCGCGCGGTGGCCAGTTTCTCCTCCGGACCCCAGCGCAGGATGTCGGCGCCGTAGGGGTCGGCGCGGATCAGGCCGGGCTCGAAGGGGAGCAGCTCGTCTGGGAAGGTCTCGGGGACGGCGAAGAAGAAGCGGTCGCACCAACCGAGGTAGCCTTCCCATTTGCAGTCGCTGAGGAAGTCGGCGCGGGAGGATTTGACCTCGACGCACCAGATCTCGCCTTTCGGACCGAGCGCTAGAACATCCATGCGCAGCCCGTCGCGGGTTGCGAACTCGGTCAAGCTGGCGAAGCCGCGCTGGGTGAACATCCGGCAGACGCCGCGAACGAGGGCGATTCCGGGAGCCAGTATAACGCCGGAGGCGATATCGGGTGTGCTTTCCATCGGAGCAGTTTAGAATGAAAGGGGAACAAATGCCAGCGCTTCACGGGTAAACGCGGTGGAAGAACAAGCGCAGCAGTTCGGTCTCCTCGGTCAGGGCTACGCCGTGTGCTGAGCAACGCGCGCCATAGTAACACAGATGCGTCGCGCGCCAGGCGGCGAGGTCGCCGTCGCCCTCGGCGATGGCGAAACCCGCGTCCACGTCGCCGAAGCGGATGCGATCCACATCGGTGTAGGCGATCACTGCGCGCGGTGTGCCGTCATATTCGGTGACGATCCCCAGATCTCCCGCGCGTGGTATTGAACGGTCCGGGCCGAAATCGGCTGCGAGCGCCGAAGTGGCGGTCTTTTCTCCCGACAATACCGCAGCCGCGCAAAATGCCGCCCCGTCGGCGTCGTCATCAAAAGCAAAGACATCGGTCAGCCTGTCGGCGTCGATATCTGGGTGCATAGCTATGGCCAGCACCCAGAACTCGGCTGTGGCTGGTGTCAGCGCGACCTGTTGGCGCGGCGGAATGGGCGCCTTAGTCGGAGACACCGGACAGCGCTTCCAGGTTGAAGGCCGCAGCCATCAGGGCGCGGGCGTAGTCGGTTTTCGGGTTGTCGAATACCTGGTCGGCGGTGCCAGCCTCGACCACGTCGCCATTGCGCATCACGATCAATTTATGGGCCATCGCGCGGACCACGCGCAGGTCGTGGCTGATGAACAGATAGCCAAGCTTATGGCGCTTTTGCAGGGCGCGCAGCAGGTCGACGATCTGGGTCTGGACGGTCATGTCGAGCGCCGAGGTCGGCTCGTCCAGTACCAGAAATTTGGGCTTCAGGATCATCGCCCGGGCGATGGCAACGCGTTGACGCTGGCCACCGGAGAACTCGTGCGGATAGCGGTCCATGGTGGCGGGATCGAGGCCAACCTCGACCATTATCTCGGCCACGGCTTCGCGTTTCGACATCATCCGCTCGCCGAGACCGTGAACGCCCAGCCCCTCGGCGATGATCTCGGCGATCGACATGCGTGGGCTGAGTGAGCCGTAGGGGTCCTGAAAGACGATCTGCATGTCACGGCGGAGTGCGCGCAGTTCACGCTTGCCGAGGGAATTGACGTCACGCCCGGCAAAGGTGATCCGGCCTTCCGACGAGATCAATCGCATCAGCGCCAATGCCAGAGTGGTCTTGCCGGAGCCGGATTCGCCAACCACCCCCAGGGTCTCGCCGCTGGAAAGCTCGACGTCGATGTCGGTGCATGCCTTGATATGGCCGACCGTTTTCTTGAAGAAGCCGCGTTTGATCGGGAACCATACCCGGACCTTCTCGCCTTTGATCAGTGCGCGCTTGTCGACGGGAACCGGCTCGGGGCGGCCTGTCGGCTCGGCGTCGAGCAGCATCCGCGTGTAGGGGTGCTGCGGGTTATCGAAAACCTCCGTTGTCGGGCCAGTCTCGATGATCTCGCCTTCCTTCATCACCGCCACCCGTTGGGCGACCTTGCGCACGATGCCGAGGTCGTGGGTGATGAACAGCATCGACAGGCCCTGGGCGCGCTGCAGTTCGGCCAGCAGCTCCAAGATCTGCGCCTGGATGGTCACGTCGAGCGCAGTGGTCGGCTCGTCGGCGATCAGTAGGTCGGGTTTGTTCGCCAATGCCATGGCTATCATAACCCGTTGGCGCTGGCCGCCGGAAAGCTGGTGTGGCCAGGCATCGAGCCGTTCCTCGGGGTCGCGCAGGCCGACCTGGTTCAGAAGCTCGATGACCCGGCCCCGCGCCGCCGATCCGACGACACCCTGATGCAGCGCCAGACTCTCGGTGATCTGCTTCTCGATGCTGTGGAGCGGGTTGAGCGAGGTCATCGGCTCCTGGAAGATGAAGCTGATGTCGTTGCCGCGCACCCGCATCAACTCGCGCGGATCGGCGCCGACCATCTCGGCGCCAGCATATTTGACCGACCCGGTGATCCGGGCGGTGTCAGGCAGCAAGCTGACCATCGACAGCGCCGTCACCGACTTGCCGGAGCCACTTTCGCCGACCAGCGCCAGAGTCTCGCCGCGCGCGATGGTTAGGGAAACTTGTTTCACCGCCTCGACGGTGCGTTCCCGCGACGGGAAAGCGACCGACAGGTTGTCGATGACCAGCAGCGGCTCGGTAATCGACGTTTCTGGCATCGCCATCACCGGAAGGTCTTGCGCGGGTCGTAGGCGTCTCGGACGCCCTCGAACACGAAGACCATCAGCGACAACATGATCGCGAAGGTGAAAAAGGCGGTGATCGCCAGGTGGGGATCCTGCAGGTACTTCTTGCCCTGAAGCGCCAGCTCGCCAAGCGAGGGATAGCCCTGCTCGAGCCCGAAGCCGAGAAAGTCGAGCCCGGCGAGCAGGCTGATCGAGCCGGTTAGCATGAAGGGCACGAAGGTCAGCGTCGCCACCATGGCGTTGGGCAGCATATGGCGGAACATGATTGTCCAGTCGCCGACGCCGAGCGCCCGCGCCGCCCGGACATATTCGAAGTTACGGGCGCGCAGAAACTCGGCCCGCACGACTCCGATCAGACTGGTCCACGAGAAGGCGACGAAAATGGCAAACATGACCCAGATGTTTGGCGTCAGAACCGCCGAGATGATCAGGATCACATAAAGCAGGTTCATCGACGACCAGACCTCCTCGATACGCTGGAAGAACAAATCTACCCAGCCACCGAAAAAGCCCTGTGCCGCCCCGGCGGTGATGCCGATGAGGGCCGAGGAAATGGTAACGCCGAAGCCGAACAGCACCGACAGGCGGAAGCCGTAGATCACCCGCGCCAGCACATCGCGGGCCTGATCGTCGGTGCCGAGTATGTGGGTGCGGTCGGGTGCCGAGGGGGCGGTGGCGACGTCGTAGTCCACGGTTTTGTAGCTGAACGGGACCAGCGGCCAGACGATCCAGCCGGGGCTTTCCTCGGGATCGAGTTTTTCGTCGCCGCCGGTGCGGATCAGCTCCTGGACGTAGGGGTCCTTATAGTCGGCCGGGGTCAGGAAATCGCCGCCGAAATGGGTCTCCGGATAGTCCGTCCACAGGGGCGACAGGTAGGTGCCCTGATAGACCACCAGGAACGGCTTGTCGTTTGCCACCAGCTCGGCGCACAGGCAGGTCACGAATAGCCCCAGGAAAATCCAAAACGACCACAAGGCCCGCCGGTTCGCGCGGAAGTTCTGTAGACGGCGGTGGTTGATGGGCGAAAGGCGGATCATCGCATCAACCCTCGCGCCGTTCAAAGTCGATGCGGGGGTCGATCCAGACATACATCAGGTCCGACAGCAGTTTTACCACCAGCCCCATCAGACCGAAGATGTAGAGCGTGCCGAGCACCACCGGGAAATCGCGGCTGACTACCGATTCGAAGCCCAGCAGCCCAAGCCCGTCCAGCGAGAACACTGTCTCTACGATCAGTGCCCCAGCGAAGAAAGCCCCGAGAAAAGCGCCCGGGAACCCGGCGATCACGATCAGCATGGCGTTGCGGAAGACATGGCCGTACAGCACACCGCGCTCGCTCAGGCCCTTGGCCCGGGCGGTTATTACGTATTGCTTGCGGATCTCGTCGAGGAACGAGTTGCGGGTCAGCAACGTCAGCGTGGCGAAGCCCGAGATCATCATGGCACTGACCGGCAGCACGATGTGCCAGAGATAGTCGATGACCTTGCCGACGATCGACAGTTCCTCCCAATTCTCCGATGTCAGGCCACGGAGCGGGAACAGTTGCCAATAGCTGCCGCCGGCGAACAGCACCAGCAGCACCACTGCGAACAGGAAGCCGGGAATCGCATAAGCGGCCACGATGACGCCGGACGAGATCGCGTCGAAGCGGCTGCCGTCGCGCACCGCCTTGGCGATGCCAAGCGGGATCGACACTAGATAGGCGATCAGCGTGCTCCACAGGCCGAGTGAGATCGAGACCGGCATCTTCTCGACGATCAGGTCGATGACGCTGACCGAACGAAAGAAACTCGCTCCGAAATCGAAGCGGGCATAGTTCCACAGCATCAGGAAAAAACGCTCATGCACCGGGCGGTCGAGGCCAAACTGCTTGGTCAGTTCGTCTTTCAGCT
>DATLAW010000163.1:0-8829 GCA_035527255.1 Thermohalobaculum sp.
GCCAGACCGATACTGCGGTCAAACCAGCGCGCCAGCAGCCCGGTGGCCGGGGTCATGCCGGTGGCGGCGGCACCGATCCCAACCAGCAAGCCAAGACCAAGATAACCCTGCCACAGCGCCACCATCTGGCTGGCGATCAGAAACCCCAAACCATAGCAAAGCAGCCCGCCGACATAGACCAACCGGCCGCCCAAGCGGTCGAACAGCAATCCGATGCAGGGCCCGCCGATCCCGATGCCGATCATGAACACTGAATAGATCGAGGACACCTCGGTCCGGCTCCAGCCGAACTCGTCAAGGAATGACCCATAGAAAACCGCAAACGTCTCCCCACAGCCGCGCGCCAATGTGTTCAGAATGAAGCACAGCGCCACCACGCCGACCGCCGCGGTGGTAAACTCGCCGGGCTTCGATTCGGCCGCGGTCATCTACACTTCAGCCGCCGCGCATCAGGTCGGGCAGCCAGGTGACGATCTGCGGGAAGAAGACCAGAACCGCGATCGTGATCACATCGGCGACGAAGAACAGCGCGATGCCCCGGAATACGTCCTGCAGCGAGATCTGCGGCTGCACCCCGTTAACGACAAAACAGTTCAGCCCGATCGGTGGCGTGATCAGACAGACCTCGGCCATCTTGACGACAATGATACCGAACCAGACCGAAGCCTGATCCTTGGTCATCCCGAAGGGCGAATCCGCCGCCAACACATAGTCGCCGCCGTTCAGCGCCATCACCGCCGGGTAGAAAATCGGCAGCGTCACCAGCAGCATGCCGATGGCGTCCATGAACATGCCCAGCACCGTATAACCCAGCAGGATCCCCAGCAGGATCAGGTAGGGATGCGCGTCGATGCCGACGATCCAGGTGCTGAAGGCTTGCGGAACGGTCGAGAAGTTCAGGAAGGTGACGAAGATGTAGATGCCCCAGATCAGGGTGAAGATCATCACCGTCAGGCGGGCCGTCTCCATCAGCGCGTCTTTCAGTTGCTTTGTCCGCATGCCGTGGAAGAAGGCCAGGATCAGCACGACGAAAGCACCCAAAGCCCCGGCCTCGGTGATGGTTGCCCAGCCGCCATAGATCGCGGTTATGATGATCAGCGCGACCAGCATGATCGGCAGCACACCGGGCACCGAGCGGGCACGCTCGCCCCAGGTATAGCCCCCCACCGCCGGGCCGACCTCGGGCTTGTACATCGACCACAGAACGATGATCGCGCAGTAGATCAGCGCCGAGACGATGCCGGGCAGGAACCCAGCCAGCAGCAGCGCACCGACCGATTCCTCGACGACAAGGGCGTAGATCACCAGGATCGCCGAGGGTGGAATCAGCGAGGCGATCGTGCCCCCCGCAGCCACCACTCCGGCGGCAAGCCGCTTGCTGTATTTGTACTTCAGCATCTCCGGGATGGCGATCCGGCTGAACACCGCCGCCGTCGCCGTCGAGGCGCCGGATACGGCGGCGAAGCCGGTCTGCGCCATCACCGTCGCCACCGCCAGCCCACCGGGCAGCCAGCCCACCCATTTGCGCGCGGCATCGAACAGTTTAGCCGTCATCCCGGCATGGAACGCCAGGAAGCCGATCAGGATGAAGGGCGGCAGCACCGACAGACCATACAGCGAGGTCTTGGCGTAGGGGATCGAGGCCGCCGTGGTCGCCCCCGGCCAGAAGCCAATCAGCTCGACCAGCCCCAGAAAGCCGCTGAGCGCTGCCGCGAAAGCCACCCGGACCCCCAGCAGCGCCAGCACGAACAGCAGCGAAATGCAGATGATGCCGACGAGGATGGGATCCTGGTACCCGATGCCGATGATCATTTCACTTCATCTCCGCCCAGCGCTTCGCGGATTTCCTCGCGGGCTTGATCGGCTACGTCCGCCGGTTTGATCACCCCGATCAACTCACGCTTCGGGTCGATCGCCAGGCGCAGGCTGCCGAGGAACTGAATGAGCAGCCTGGCCGAGAGGATCGCCAGCGCGATTGGCACCAGCAGCTTCGACGGCCAGGTTAGGTACTCGGCGTCGACCGAGCTGTCGCCCGAGGTATAGGCATCCATGAAGAATACCCAACTGAACCGGGTCAGAAGCAGCACGATGACCAGCGCCACTACCGAGTTGAAGGTCTCAACAACCCACAGTGTCCGGCCGCGCAGCTTGTGCAACATGATGTCCATGCGGATATGCACGCCGTGGCGCTGACAATACGAGATGCCGAGTATCGCCAGGATCGGCATCGACAGTTCAATCATGTCGATATAGCCGAAGATCGGCGCGCTAAACAGCCAGCGGATCCGCATGATCACCTGCACGACGCCAAGCATCATCAGGAACAGGACTGCCGTGGCGGCGATGAAGTTCAGCGTGTCTTCGACCGGGCACAGCATCCGGTCGGCGCGACCGGTCACGCGGCCGAGCATGTCGTCGATCTCTGCCATTGGTTCTTTCCCCCAAACGGGATGCGCCAGGCGGCCCGGGGACCGTCTGGCGCTATGTGCCTCAGAGGCCCTTGGCCTTGGCTTCCTCGATCAGCGCCCACATCGTGTCGAGCACGCTCTGGGCGTCGAACTTGTCCTTGTTGTCAGCCACCCATTTGTTCCAGACCGGCTCGCCCGCGACCTTGCGGAACTCGGCCAGGGTCTCGTCGCTATACAGGATCTCGGTCATCGACGCCTTGAACATCGGCAGGTTTTTCTCGTCGGCCTCCTTGTACTTGGCGACCAACTCGGCGGTGACCTCGTCCTTCAGGCTCATGATCAGGTCCTGGTACTGCTTGGGCAGGTTGCCATATGCAGTCTTCGATATGATCATTGGGCATTCCGAGGTACCTGGCTGAAGGTTGTTGGTGTACCACTCGGCCAGCTCGTTGATCTTGTACGAGACATGAGCATAGGTGTAGGGCAACGAAACCGCATCCACCCCGCCACGCTGCATCAGCGTGTAGATCTCCGGAGCCGGCACAGTTTGGCGGGTGGCGCCGAGAATCTCCATCGCCTGGCCGACGCCGCCGCCCGCACGCACGCGCATGCCCTTCCAGTCCGCCAGGGTCAGTGGCGGCTTGCCCCTGCCGAGGAATTCGTATTGCGGCAGCAGGGTCGAGACATAGGTGAAGGCGTTCCACTGGTCCATGTCCGCGACCATGGCCGGGTGCTGGTAGAGATTGTTGCGGACATAGGCCGAGACTTCCCAGTCGCCCAGCGGCACAAATGGCTGGGTGAAAACCATGAAGGCAGGGTTCTTGCCCGGATGATAGAAGTTGCAGAAGAACCCGCCCTCGAAGGCGTTGTTCTTGATGCCGTCAAGATGCTCCTTCGATTTGGCCAGCTGCCCGCCATAGAACATCTGGATCTTGAACTTTCCGTCGGTTTCTTCGGCGACGCGCGCCGCCAGCTTCTCGGCGCCGGCGGTGAAGGCGCGCGGGTTGCCCCAGACCGACCATTTCCAGAAGACGTCGGGGCCGTCGACATTCGCCGCCGGAGCGCCACTGAATGCCGCCAGCGTCAGCGCCGCCGCCATCAGTGTGGATTTTGCCAGTGTGTTCATGTTGTATCCTCCCATTCGATTTGATATTCGCGGCATTGCGCCGCCGTCCTTCGCAGACTGTTTCGCCATGGTATACCAGTTATGCGATCACTAGTACCCGGCGCACCGGGATTTTCAACAATTCTGGTCAATAACGATCATCCATCGATGCGTTTGGCAATCTCGTCCAGCATCACCTCCGTCGCCCCGCCGCCGATCGAATGTATCCGCACGTCGCGGTACAGGCGCTCGATCTCCATGCCGCGCATGTAGCCCGACCCGCCGTGCAGTTGCAGGCAGGTGTCGGCGACCCCCTGCACCATCTCGGCGCAGAAAACCTTGATCATCGAGACCTCACGCACGCTGTCGCGCCCCTGCGATACCAGCCAGGCCGTATGATGAACCAACTGGCGCGCCGCCTCGGCCTTGGTCGCGCAGTTCGCCAGCTTGTGCCGCACCGACTGCTGGCCCCACAGCGGGCCGCCGAAGGCCTTGCGGGTGCGCACATGATCGAGCGTGATCTCGATCGCCCGCTCGGCCTCGCCGATGGTCATTGCCCCCATCACCAGCCGCTCGTTCTGGAAGTTCGCCATGATCTGGTGAAACCCCCTGCCCGCCTCGCCCAGCAGCGCATCGGCAGGCAGGCGGCAATCCTCGATCCGCAATTCGGCGGTGTCGGAGCACAGCCACCCCAGCTTGTCGAGCTTGCGCGCCACCTCGAACCCCGGCGTGCCCTTCTCGACGATGAAGATCGAGATCCCGCGTGAGGGTTTCGCCTCCGGGTCAGTCCGCGCCGCGACAAAATACAAATCCGCCAGCACGCCATTGGTGATGTACAGCTTGGCCCCGTTCAGCACCCAACCGTTGTCGCTCGGCTCGGCCCGCGTCGTCAGGCCGGCGACATCGGACCCGGCACCCGGCTCGGTCACCGCAATCGCGGTCACGGTCTCGCCCGAGATCACGCCCGGCAGATAGCGCGCCTTCTGTTCCGCCGTGCCAAAGCCCGCCAGATGCGGCGAGGCCATGTCGGTATGCACCAGCACCGAGGCCGCAAACCCAGATAACCCGGCCCGCCCCAGCTCCTCGCCCAGCACGACGCTGGCGAACACATCCATCCCGGCGCCGCCATGCTCCTCGCCGTAGCGGGCGCCGAGAAACCCAAGCGCCCCCATGCGCCGGAACACTTCGCGCGGAATGGTGCCTGCGGCCTCCCAGGCATCCGAGTTGGGGCGAACTTCGTCGGCGACGAACCGGCGTAGCTGGTCGCGCAACATTTCGTGCTCGGGGCCGAAATAGATCGCACTCATATCACTCTCGCTCCCCTGGCAGGACCTTGCCGGGGTTGAGGATGTTTGCCGGATCGAAGCTCCGTTTCAACCGCCGCATCAGGCCGATCTCGACGGCAGATTTGTAGTGCAACATCTCGGCCATCCGCAGCCGCCCGACGCCGTGCTCGGCGGTAATCGAGCCGCCCAGATCAGTGACGATATCATGGACGATCCGATTGATCGGCTCGGTCTCGGCAACCCAGCGTTCAGTCTCCCAACCGGTTGGCGGGAGCGGGTTGTAATGCAGATTGCCATCGCCGACATGGCCAAAGGTAAAGGCCACATTGCCGGGATAGGCGTCCGCCAGCGCCGCATCGGCACGCGCAACCAACTCCGGCACACGCGACACCGGGACCGAGACATCATGCTTGATCCCCTTGCCCGCATGGCGCTGTACTTCGGCCTGATCTTCGCGGATTTTCCACAAAGCATCGGCCTGCGCCTCGGAGGAGGCAACGATGGCATCGGTCACCAGACCCGCCTCGAAGGCCGCAGCCAACACATCCTCCAGCGGCGCGCGCAGTGAGCCCGGCGCATCCTGCCCGGTTACGTCCAACAGCACCCGCCATAGCCCCTGCCCCGCCATCGGGTCGGCATGCCCCATGGTCGCCGTCGCCAGTGAAAAGCAGTTGCGGTGGATCAGCTCGAACGCACTGGTCGCCTCGCCCAGCGCCGCCCGTAGCCGGGCCAGCAACTCGACCGCCGCCTGCGGGCCGGTAACCTCGACCAGTGTCGTCTGGCGGTCGCTCGGCAGCGGCCATAACTTCAGCACGGCGGCGGTAATGATCCCCAATGTCCCCTCGGCGCCGATGAACAGATGTTTTAGGTCATAGCCGGCATTGTCCTTGCGCAGTGCCCGCAGCCCATCCCAGATCTCGCCATCGCCGGTAACCACCTCCAACCCCAGAACCATCGCCCGCGCATTGCCGTAGCGCACCACTCGGATGCCCCCGGCATTGGTCGACAGGTTGCCGCCGATCTGGCACGACCCCTCCGCCCCCAGCGACAGCGGGAACAGCCGGTCGACACCCTCGGCGGCGCGCTGGATATCGGCCAGCACCACCCCGGCCTCGACGGTGATGGTATCGTTCAGCGGATCGATCGCGCGGATCCGGTTCATCCGCCCGGTCGAGAGCATCACCTCATCACCGCCCTGATGCGGATGGCCACCCCCGGTCATTCCGGTGTTGCCGCCCTGGGGCACGATCGGCGTGCCGGTCTCGGCGCAGATCCGCACCAACGCCGCTACCTCCGCAGTGGACGAAGGCCGCAGCACCAGAGGAGTCTCACCGATCCAGCCATCGCGGAACGGTGTGCAATAGGGTAAAATCTCTCGCGCATCATCGATATAGCCACGCGGTCCGGCGGCTTGCTTCAGGCGGGTGATAATCTCCAGTGCGATCATATCTTGGCGAACTTCGCCAGCGCCTCGCGAAACGTCAGCCCGTTCTCCAGCTCGCGCATCGCCTGGGCATCGTCAGCTGCATAACCGGTCGCCATCGCCGCCACCTTCGCCGCCGCCTCGGCCGGAATGCAAACGATGCCGGTGCCGTCGGCGACGATGATATCGCCAGGGGCCACCCGAATTCCGGCACACGTGATGGTCTCGCCGATGGCAACGACCCGGATGCGGGTCTTGCCGGTGGTCGGGATCATGTGGCGGGCAAAGGCCGGAAACCCCAGCTCGCAAATCTCCTCGCGGTCGCGGATGCCGCCATCAACCACCAACCCGGCGATGCCCTTCAGATGGGCCGCATAGGACGCCGTCCCACCCCAGGTCGAGATTGGCGCGCCGCCGTTCGAGACCACGATCACGTCGCCCTTTCCCGCCGCATCGATCATGTCGCCAACCTTGAAATCCGAGGCGGGGAAGGCGCCGCGCGGCCCGGTCATCTCCAGCACAGTCACCGCGCGGCCGATACAGCGCAATCCGGTTCCCGCCGGCGACAACCCCTCGATGACGCCATCGATCCCAAGATCTTCCAGCGCATTCGAAAGCGTCGGCGTATTCAGCTTCCCCAACAGCGCAATCGTCTCGTCGGATACAGTCATGCTTTCCCCCCAAGTGCGGCAACAACAACAGCCGCGAACTCCGCGTCATTCCACTTCTTCGGCCCAACCGCCGGGCTCGGCGCGGCGGGCCTTGAGATCAGCCCGACCCGCCGCCCGGCAATCTTCTCGAGCCGCCGGTTGAGCCAACCGAAATAGCCCATATTCTCCGGCTCCTCTTGCGCCCAGACAATCTCGGCGGAGGCATAGGGCGCCAGCGCATCCCGGATCGCCGCATCATCCAGCGGATACAGCTGCTCGACCCGGACCAGCGCTACATCCGCAATACCACCCTCGCGCCGCGTCGTGTCCAGATAGTGGAACAGCTTGCCACTGCACAGCACGACCCGCCGCGCGCCAAGAACCGTCTCGCCAATGACGGTGCGGAACTGTGTACCCGTCGCCATGTCTTCCAACCCTGAAACACACGCCGGATTGCGCAGCAACGCCTTGGGCGTCAACACCACCAGGGGCTTGCGGAACGGCTCGACGATCTGACGCCGTAGCGCATGGAAGAAGTTCGCCGGGGTCGAGGCATTCACCACCCGGATATTGCCCCGCGCACACGCCGCCAGCAACCGCTCGGGCCGCCCGGTCACATGGTCCGGCCCGGCACCATCGAGGCCATGCGGCAACAGGATCACCAACCCGCTCTCGAACAGCCAGCGGTTTTCGCCACAGGCAATCAGCTGGTCAAAAACCGGCTGGGCGACGTTGAGAAAATCGCCGAACTGCGCCTCCCAAACCGTCAGCCGGTCCGGCGTCGCGCTGCTCAGCCCGTATTCGAACGCCAGCAGCGCATTCTCAATCAGCGGCGCGTTGTAGGCCTCGACGCCTGCCGACAGCCCATCCAGCACCATATGCCGGGCACCGCTGTGCTGGTCGAACAACGCCAGATGTCGCTGGGTAAACGCCCCGCGCACCGTGTCCTGGCCACCAAAGCGCACCCGTGTGCCGCCATCCGCCAGGCTCGCCAGCGCCAGGGCCTCGGCGGTGGCCCAGTCGATCCCCTCCCCGGCCTCGAAAGCCGCGGCCCGCGTGTCGAGAAAACGCGCCGCCTTCGGGTGTAACGCAAACCCATCAGGAGCGGTCGTCAGATGCCGCCCCAACCGGCGCAGCTCCGCCAGGTCGACGCCGGTTTCAACCGGATCGCACATCCGCGCCTCGATATCCGCCGCCAACCCGCGCGGCGCCTCCGGCCCATTGGCCACCAAATGCTTTGCGGCCTCGAACGCGGCATCCATCTCGGCGGTATATCCGGCAATATCCGCCGCCGCCCCGACCCGCCGCCCATAGCTTTCCGACAGCGCCGGCATCGCATCGATCACCCGGTAGGCGTTGGGCTGGGTAAAGCGCGGCTCGTCGATCTCGTTGTGGCCCTTGCGGCGATAGGCGACCATATCGACCACAATGTCGGCCCCGAACGCCGCCCGATACTCCGCCGCCACCCAGCCAACCCGGATCAGTGCGTCCGGATCGTCGCCATTCACATGCAACACCGGCGCCTCGATCAGCTTGGCGATGTCCGAGCAACTGCGGGCTGTGCGCCCCTCGTCCAGCCCGGTGGTGAACCCGATCTGGTTGTTCAAAATCAAATGGACCGTGCCGCCAATATTGAACGCCTCCAGCCCGGACAGCTGAAGCACTTCCATATTGATCCCCTGACCGGCAATGGCCGCGTCGGTGTGCAGGATCATCGGCAATACCGCCGCCGGATCGCCCGCCGCCCGCGCCCGTCCCTGCATCATCGGCCCAACCACCGACAGATGCGAGGGGTGCGGCGATACCCAAATCGCCACCTCCTGCCCGCCAATCGCTGCTGCTCCATTGTGCCCCAGATGATATGGCACATCCGATGACGCCCCAATCTCAAACGGCAATTCCGGCGCGCCCTGCGCCTCGGCGATCAGCCGCGCCAGCGGCTTGCCGAAATTCAGCG
>DATLAW010000164.1:0-8123 GCA_035527255.1 Thermohalobaculum sp.
AATGAGACCAAGGCGCGTGCGTATGCCCCATCAAGGCCACGGCCCACGAGCCGATCAAACAGGCCGGATACATATGAGCGACTTCCGCTATCCAGTGCATACCCGCTTGCGAACAGCAGCCGGTCCATACATTCGTGCCAGGAGCTGCCGTAGCCAGAATCAAGCAAACGCTTTTGATGGGCGTGGAGCTGATGATCAATCTATGCCCGCTTTGAGGGTCGATCGAGACGCTAAAGATGTGGGATGCTGCGAACGTGATCGCCGAAACGGGCCGACGGTCGCGGCCACGGCGAGATTTGATGCATATCAAAGTGCATCGGGTCGAACTCGGGCATAGACAGGTCCTTGGGAGGCTGCTCACATGTTCGAGACGCGTTTGCATGGCCGTGGCGGCCAAGGAGTTGTGACCGGGGCCGAGTTGCTTTCCGTCGCGGCTTTCGATGAAGGCAAATACGCGCAGGCCTTTCCCAGCTTCGGTTCCGAGCGCATGGGGGCGCCGGTCGTCTCGTTTTGCCGCATCGATGATCAGGAAATCAGGTTGCGCGAGCCGATCATCGAACCCGATGCGGTGATCATCCAGGATCCGACGCTGCTGCACTCGATCGACGTGTTCTCCGGACTGAATCCCGATGGCTATATCCTGATCAATTCCACCCGGAGCTTTGAGGAACTGGGGATCGCCGAGGTTGCGAAGCGCTTCCCTTCCCACCACGTTTGTGCGGTCGGGGCGACGGACCTTGCGATGAAACACGTCGGGCGCCCGCTCCCGAACGCCGCCCTGCTGGGCGGCTTTGCGGCAATCACCAGACTGATCGCCTTCGACTCGGTGGCAAAGGCGATCCGGGAAAAATTTTCGGGTCCGATCGGCGAAGCCAACGTCGCGGCCGCGCGCGAAGCCTACGAGATCGCAATGACAGTCTGAGGGTTGGGGATCATGCTCAAACAAATCGAAGGCTCGCGAGGGGTTGCCGAAGCGGTTGCCTTGTGCCGGCCGCAAGTGGTTTGCGCCTATCCGATCACGCCCCAGACCCACATCGTCGAGGGCATCGGCGCGATGGTAAAGGCAGGCGCATTGAAGAATTGCGAATTCATCAACGTCGAGTCGGAATTCGCCGCCCTGTCGGTGGCCATCGGTGCCTCGGCGGTGGGCGCGCGGGCCTATACCGCGACCGCCAGCCAGGGCCTGCTGTTCATGGCCGAAGCGGTCTATAACGCGGCCGGGCTGGGCCTGCCCATTGTCATGACTGTCGGCAACCGGGCGATCGGAGCACCAATCAACATCTGGAACGACCATAGCGACAGCATGGCCCTGAAGGATGCCGGGTGGATCCAACTGCATGCCGAGACCAACCAGGAAGCGGCGGATCTGCACATCCAGGCATTCCGGCTGGCCGAGATGCTGTCGTGCCCGGTCATGGTCTGTATGGACGGATTTATCCTGACCCACGCCTTCGAGCGCGTCGACATCCCGACCCAGGAGCAAGTTGACGAGTTCCTGCCGCCGTTCGAGCCCGTGCAGCAGTTGGACCCCGCCAATCCCTATTCCATCGGCGCCATGGTGGGGCCGGAAGCATTCTCCGAGGTGCGGTATCTCGCCCATCAAAAGCAGATGGAGGCGCTGGAATGCATCCCAGCGGTTACGGCGGAGTTTGCAGGTATCTTTGGGCGCGAGTCCGGCGGTCTGGTCCGGCCCTATCGCGCTGACGATGCGGAAACCATCGTGGTCGCACTCGGATCGGTCAACGGAACGATCAAGGAGGTCGTCGATCAGCAGCGCGAGACCGGCGCCAGCATCGGCAGTGTCAGCATCAGCTCATTCCGGCCGTTTCCCCTGGCCGCGCTGTGCGATCTGCTGGAAGGCGCGAAGCGGGTGATCTGCGTCGAGAAAAGCCTGGCGCCCGGACTCGGCGGCGTTCTGGCCTCGAACATCCGCATGGCGCTGCGCGGCCACACCACGCCGGTCTATACCGTCATTGCCGGGTTGGGCGGGCGCGAGATCACACGCAAGTCTCTGGCCGATGTGTTCGAGCGGGCGGCGCGCGACAACCTCGAGGACCTCACCTTTCTCGATCTCAATTGGGCAGTGGTGCACCAGCAGTTGGCCCATGCCCGCGAAGTTCGCCAGTCCGGCCCGATTGCCGAAAACCTGTTGAAGGCCCTCAATCCGGGCCTGGTGCGAAGGGTCCCATGATGAAGGAGACGATCAGATGACGGAGGAAACCGCCGTCCAGAAGGTCAAGTTCTATCAGACCGGCACCCACACCATCGGCAACCGGCTGATGGACGAGAACGGCCGGACGGTCCAGGCTTCGATGCAGCGCGCCAATGCCATTACCTCGGGCCATCGGGCCTGCCAGGGCTGCGGCGAGGCGCTGGGTGCGCGCTACGCTCTTGACGCCGCAATGCGCGCGGCGGACGGAAAGATCGTTGCCGTCAACGCGACCGGCTGCCTCGAGGTCTTTACCACCCCCTATCCCGAAACCTCGTGGCAGATCCCCTGGCTGCATTCGCTGTTCGGCAACGCACCGGCCGTTGCCACCGGGGTTGCTGCCGGCCTCAGGATGCGGGGGATGGGCGACGTCAGGGTGGTGGCTCAGGGCGGTGACGGCGGCACCGTCGATATCGGCTTTGGCTGTCTTTCCGGCATGTTCGAGCGCAACGACGATGTGCTCTACCTCTGCTACGACAACGAGGCCTACATGAACACCGGCGTCCAGCGCTCGTCGGCAACGCCGCCGACGGCGCGCACAGCGACGACACCGGCTCTGGGCGATGCGCCGGGCAACGTGTTCGGCACCGGCAAGAACCTGCCGCAGATCGCCATGGCCCATAACATTCCCTATGTGGCGACAGCGAGCGTCGCCGACCTGCATGATCTGGAGGCCAAGGTTGTGAAGGCGATGGGGATCCGCGGCGCGCGCTACATCCACATCATGGTTCCCTGCCCGCTTGGCTGGGGCTCGGCTTCGGAGGACACCATCCGGCTCGCCCGTCTGGCCGCCGAAAGCGGGCTGTTCCCGTTGTTCGAGGCCGAGCACGGTGCCGTCGTCTCGGTGAGCAAGATCCGCCGGCAGGTGCCGGTCGAGGACTACCTCCGGCTGCAGCGGCGCTTTGCACATCTTTTCAAGAAGGGTGCGGAGGACAGGGAACGGATCGAGGCCATCCAGCGCATGGCGGACGCGAACATCGAGAAATACGGGCTGTTGGCGGAGGAAAACGGCCATGACTGATACAACGCTTCCCTTCGCCATTACGCTCGACCCCGGCACCAGCCTGGCCAATCAGACCGGATCCTGGCGCTCGTCACGGCCCAATTATGTGGATCGTTTGCCGCCCTGCAACAACGCCTGTCCGGCGGGCGAGAACATCCAGAAGTGGCTCTATCATGCCGAGGAGGGTGATTATGCGGCGGCCTGGCAGGTCCTGATCGCCGACAATCCGCTGCCCGGGGTCATGGGCCGGGTCTGCTACCACCCTTGCGAGGGTGCCTGTAACCGGGGCCAGTTGGATGAGACGGTCAGCATCCATGCAGTCGAGCGCTTCCTTGGCGACTACGCCATTCGCGAGGGGCTTGTCCCGGAGTACGAAGCAGCACCCAGCGGCAAGCGGGCGCTGGTGATCGGAGCCGGACCCAGCGGGCTTTCGGCAGCCTACCACCTGACCCGGCTCGGCCACAAAGTGACGATCCGTGAGGCCGGGCCCATGGCCGGCGGAATGATGCGCTTTGGCATCCCGAAATACCGCCTGCCGCGCGAAGTGCTGAATGCCGAGATCAAGCGCATCCTGTTGATGGGCGTCACGCTGGAACTGAACACCAAGGTCGATGACATCGAAGCGGCCTTTGGCCACGAAGGCTTCGATGCGGTCTTCGTTGCGGTCGGCGCGCACCTGGCGAAGCGCACCGCAATCCCGGCCCACGCCGCCGCCAGAATCCTCGACGCGGTCTCGGTGCTGCGCGAGATGGAACTTGGCGATACCCCGCCCCAGCTTGGCCGGCGGGTCATTGTCTATGGCGGCGGCAACACCGCCATGGATGTCGCGCGCACGGTCAAGCGGCTGGGCGCCGACGAGGCGATGATCGTCTATCGCCGCTCACGCGACGAGATGCCCGCCCACGACTTCGAGGCCCAGGAAGCCGAGGAGGAGGGCGTCCTGATCCATTGGCTGAGGACCATCAAGCAGATCGACGAGACCACCTTCACGGTCGAGAAGATGCGGATCGACGAGAACGGCCGCCCGCAGCCGACCGGCGAGTTCGAGACCCTGGAGGCCGACACCTTGATCCTTGCCCTGGGCCAGGACGTGGACACCGGTTTTCTGACCCGGGTCCCCGGCGTCGATATCGCCAAGGATGGTGTCGTCCAGGTCAGCGACCAGATGATGACCGGGCGCGACGGGCTGTTTGCCGGTGGCGATATGGTTCCGGCGGAGCGGACCGTCACCGTGGCCATCGGCCATGGCAAGAAGGCGGCCCGCAATATCGACGCCTGGCTTCGTGGTGAGCGTCGCGATAAACCGCCGAAACACGAGCTGGCCGCGTTTCAAAGCCTCAACACATGGTATTACGACGATGCGCCAAAGCGAATGCAGGATCAGCTTTCCCTGCTACGCCGGCAAACGGGATTCGAAGAGGTTGAGCAGGGCCTGAACGAGGAAAACGCCCTGTTCGAGGCGCGTCGCTGCCTCTCCTGCGGCAATTGCTTCGAATGCGACAACTGCTATGGCATCTGCCCTGACAACGCGGTGATCAAGCTCGGGCCGGGCCAGCGTTTCCTCTTCAACTACGATTATTGCAAGGGCTGTGGCATCTGCGCCGTGGAATGCCCCTGCGGCGCGATCGTGATGACGCCGGAGGCGGTCTGACACGGCCCGCACCGGTCACGACACGGATGCGGATCAGGTCGCCCTGTTCGCCGCAATCCTCTTGTGTTCCTCGGACGAAAATGGCCCGGCCACGAACTCGCATTCGACGGTCACCGAGGTCGTGGTCCCGACGACGGACTCGCCGGCATGGTGTGTCGATCCCGCCTCGCCGTAATCGAGCGCCCAGCAGGTGCGGCTTACGACGAATTCCGTGTGGCCGGACTGGTCGGGCCGCGAGACCGTCACGCAATCGCCAGCCCGTGGCACGCCGGGCATTTCGAAAACCAGCCGGTGATGGGGCTCTTCGTCTTCGGTCGGGGCTAGGACAAGTTCGATCATCATAGCTCAGTACTCCTCATAGGTGGCGAAAAAAGCTTTCGACCGTGATGCAAGCTTCGCGGCCTGATCGGTTCCGTAACCAGCATGTTCATTCTCCGCAGGCCTGCGCCTCAGCCGACCCGGCACGCCGCCATCACCGCCATGTTCAGCACATCGCTGACCGTCGCCGTGGTCGTCGTCAGCTTCACCGGCTTGCCCAGCCCGGCCAGGATCGGGCCGATCACGGTGGCGCCGCCAAGCGCCTGCAACATCTTCACCGTGATCGAGGCCGAGTGGCGCGCCGGCATCACCAGAATGTTGGCCGGGCCGGTCAGACGGCAGAAAGGATATTGCGCCATCACCTCGGGGTTCAGCGCCACATCGGCGGTCATCTCGCCCTCATACTCGAAATCCACGCCGCGCGCGTCCAGCACCTTCGGGGCCTCGGCCATCTTGATCGCGCGCTCGCTGATCGGATAGCCGAAGGTGGAGAATGACAGGAACGCCACCCGAGGCTCCAGCCCCAGCGACCGCGCCACCACCGCCGCGCGCTCGGCAATGTCGGCCAGATCCTCCGCCTCGGGCCATTCATGCACCAGCGTGTCGGTGATCAGAACCATCCGTCCGCCAACCAGCAGCGCGGTGATGCCGACGACGCCATGACTCGGCTCCACATCGAAGACATGGCCGATCAGGTTGAGCACCTGCGCCGATTTCCGGGTCGCCCCCGTCACCATCCCGTCCGCATGGCCATGGGCGACCATCAGCGCCGAGAACACGTGCCGGTCGCGCGACGCCAGCCGGTGGCAGTCGCGCTGGTCATAGCCCTTGCGCTGCAAACGCCCGTAGAGATGTTTGCGATAGGTGTCCAGATGCTCGGTCCTGGCGGCGTTGACGATCTCGATCTCGTCGATCGCATCGGGCGTGCCCGCATCGGCCAGGAAACCGCGTATCTGCTCCTCCCGCCCGACCACGACCGCCTTTCCAAGGCCGGAGCGATGATAGGCTACCGCCGCGCGCACCACGCGCTCGTCATCGCCCTCGGCGAAGACGATCCGCGCCTGCACCGCCCGCGCGCGCGCGTAGAGTGCCTGGATCACCGATGCCGTCGGGTCGAGCCGTGATCGCAGGCCGACCACATATGCGTCCCAATCCTCGATCTCGCGCCGCGCAACGCCCGAGGCGATGCCAGCCTTCGCCACCGCAGGCGGCACCACATGGATCAGACGCGGGTCGAAGGGGGTCGGGATGATGTAGTCGGGGCCGAATTTCAGCTTGTGGCCATATGCCATGGCGACCTCGTCCGGCACATCCTCGCGCGCCAATCCGGCCAGTGCGTGGGCGGCGGCGAGTTTCATCTCGTCGTTGATGGCCCGGGCGTGAATGTCGAGCGCACCGCGGAAAAGGTAGGGGAAGCCAAGCACGTTGTTGATCTGGTTCGGGTAATCCGACCGCCCGGTGGCGATGATCGCGTCGTCGCGCACGGCGCGCACCTCCTCCGGCGTGATCTCGGGGTCCGGGTTGGCCATGGCGAAGATGATCGGTTGCCGGCCCATCGAGCGCACCATCTCCGGCGTCACCGCGCCTTTGGCCGAGATGCCAAGGAAGACGTCGGCGCCCTTCATCGCATCCGACAGCGTGCGGTCGTCGGTCTTGGCGGCGTGGGCGGCCTTCCACTGGTTCATCCCCTCCAGCCGACCCTGAAAGATCACCCCCTTGGTGTCGCAGAGGATGCAATTGTCCGGCTTGGCGCCCAGCGTCTTGATTAATTCGACGCAGGCAATGCCCGCAGCACCCGCGCCGTTGAGGACGATCTTGCAGTCCTCGATCTTCTTGCCCGCAATCTCCAGCGCGTTGATCAGCCCGGCGAGACAGATCACCGCCGTGCCGTGCTGGTCGTCGTGAAAGACCGGAATGTCCAGCTCCTCCTTCAGACGCTGTTCGATGATGAAGCATTCGGGCGCCTTGATGTCTTCGAGGTTGATGCCGCCAAAGCCGGTGCCGACAAGCCTGGCCGCCTGAATGAACGCTTCCGGGTCCTCGGTCGCCAGCTCCAGATCCATGGCGTTCACATCGGCGAAGCGTTTGAACAGGACAGCCTTGCCCTCCATCACCGGCTTGGAGGCGAGCGCGCCCAGATTGCCCATGCCCAGAATCGCCGTGCCGTTCGAGATCACCGCCACCATGTTCCCGCGCGAGGTGTAGCGGTAGGAAAGCTCCGGATCGTCGGCGATCGCCTGCACCGGAACCGCGACGCCGGGGGAGTAGGCGAGCGAGAGGTCGCGTTGGGTCGCCATCGGGGTGGCGGCCGATACCTGGAGTTTGCCGGGCGTCGGAAATTCGTGGTAATCCAGCGCCTCTTCATCGGTGAAGGCGATCTTGTCCGACACCGGTCTTTCCTCCCCATGTGGCGTTCAGGCCGTTGCGCCACATACTAATGGATTGACTCGCACAGCGACAGCCCACGCTTTGACGCATCGATGTTTTTGCCGGACCGGTTCGCCAGCCGCCCGCAACCGGCCGCTGGATCAGATTGATCCAGACTTGTCAGGTGTAGTGCGACCTCCGCCCACAAGAAGGTTTTGGCTGGGCCGCACGAACCACAGGAAGTGATCGTCTCCTGCCTACGTGCATTTTCACAATGGAGACCAACTGAACAATTGGTTTGGCGCCGATGAAAACCGACCTTCGCGCTACGTCGGCTCTGCCGCCAAGGCACGCGCTCGATGCGAGGGCATTCTCCAAGGCCTCCGCTGAACCGGAACCACGATATCCAATGTCTGTTTTCGGGTGCTGTCGAGACCAAAACTAGGCGGCCGCAGAGGCTGCCCAAGGCGCAACACCGGAATCGGCCCTTGGTCCGAGTCGGGTCAGGAAGGTGCATTCGCAGCGGCTCGGAGTCAGGTCCGCAATGCGCTCGTAAGAAGACATTCAGGCGCGAA
>DATLAW010000165.1:0-11011 GCA_035527255.1 Thermohalobaculum sp.
TTCTGGGTGCGGGCGAGGGTGAAGGACCCGGCCCACTGATCAGTTTTCTGGTGACCAAGATGGGTCACCGCCTGCCAATTCCGGTGACCATCGTGCCCGGCGGAATGACCATGGAACGCATCGACGCGGTCAGCTAAGGCACGGTTTCAATTGTCTTTCAGGAACGGGGCGACCACGGCGCGGGTCTCGCGGCTGGGCACCACCGGGACAATCTCGAAACTGGCGCCGGTGCCGCGCCAGCCCAGCACCCATTCCTGCAGCAGCCGTGCATCGGCACATTCCATCAACTGAAAACAGCGGCTGAAATTCGCCTCGATCCAGCTATCGACGTAGGTCAGGCCTTCGGGCAACAGACGGCCGCGCTCCTCTAGCCGCCGGTAGATCGGGACCATGTCGTTGCCTTCGAAGCGCTCGATCACCATGAACAGCATGCGATTTTCCCCTGGTCTGATTCGCCCGATATGATGGCAACAGTTTAGAATGATTCTTGATTTCTCGCCCCATCCGGGCCATCTGTTGATCTAGAAACGGGAGACACCCATGTTCATCCAGACCGAAGCCACCCCGAACCCCGCAACGTTGAAGTTCCTGCCAGGACAGCCGGTGATGCCGTCCGGGTCGGCGGATTTCCCCAGCCGCGAGGGCTCGGATGCATCGCCCCTGGCCAACCGGCTGTTCGAGGTTGACGGCGTGACCGGGGTTTTCCTCGGCCCGGATTTCGTCACCGTGACCAAGGCCGAGGTCGATTGGGCCCATATCAAGCCCGCATTGCTGGGCGCAATCATGGAGCATTACGCCTCCGGTCAGCCGGTGATGAAGGGTGACAGCCACGCGGTTGCCCATGCAGCCCATGACGGCCCGGACAACGAAATTGTCGTCCAGATCAAGGAGTTGCTGGACACCCGCGTGCGCCCGGCAGTGGCCCAGGACGGCGGCGATATCACCTTCCACGGCTACGACAAGGGCATTGTCTACCTGCACATGCAGGGAGCCTGCGCCGGTTGCCCGTCCTCGACGCTGACCCTGAAGCACGGCATCGAGAACCTGCTGCGCCACTACATCCCGGAGATCGTCGAAGTTCGGCCCGTGGGCCTGTAACCGGCCACTACCCCGAATATGATTCTGGTATGATTCTGGGCATCGACACCTCGGCGGCGCAATGCGCCGTCGCGCTGGTTGGCACCGGTGATGCCGCCAAGGAACCCATCTTTGAGCGCCAGGCGATGGATCGCGGCCATGCCGAGCACCTGTTCCCGATGATCGAGGCGGTCCTCAGCCGGGCCGGGATCGGCTATGATGGCCTCAGCCGGATTGCTGTATGTACCGGTCCGGGATCCTTCACCGGTGTGCGTATCGGCGTCGCGGCGGCACGCGGTATTGCCCTTGGCCGGGGCATTCCGGTGATCGGCATCAGCCGCTTTGAGGCACTGGCGGCCCAGACGCTAAAGATTGGGATCGGCGGGCCGGTCGCGATCTGCCTTTCGGGACGCAGTGGCATGATCTACCTGCAAGTGTTCGGCCCGGATGGCGTCGCGCTGGCCGACCCTGAGATTGCGACCGGGGTCGAGCTTGCCGCCAATTTCCCACCCGGCCACACCCGCTTTGCCGGCGATGCGGCGGCCACCCTGGACAGGTGCCCGGCGCTGCTGCCCGATGGTCTTGCCGACCCGGTAATCATTGCCCGCCTGGCCCGCGACCGTGACAGCACAACCCTGCCCGCCCCGCTGTATCTGCGCGGAGCCGATGCGGCGCTGCCCCGCGAGGGGCCACCTGCATTGCTGGACTGACCGATGGTTCGGGTCATCGTTCCCGACGTCCACAACGCCGAGCGGCTGGCGGAGATCGCCCGCGTCGCCTTCGAGGGGCGCGCGAGCCATTGGACCGCCGATGATTTTGTCGCACTCGGTGGTCCGCCGCACACAGCGTTGATCGTCGATGACGCCTTTCAGGACGGGCTTCTGATCCTGCGGATGGCGGCGGACGAGGCCGAGATCCTGAATTTCGGCGTTGTTCCGGCAGCCCAACGCCGCGGTCTCGGGCGCGCGCTGCTGCGGTCGGCCGAGGCATTGGCGCAGGAGCATGGCATGACCAGCATTTTCCTCGAAGTCGCCGTCGATAACGCGCCCGCACGGGCGCTCTATGCGGGCCGCGGCTATGCCGAGCTCGGCAACCGCAAGGATTACTATCTTCGCCCTGACGGGACGCGCGCCGACGCTTTGGTGATGAAGAAGCTGCTCTGAATGCGCGCACCGCTTGCCGTCGCGAAGCCTTGGGAGTAACACTCGCCCCCATGACGTATCAGGGACGCATGGTGATCGATCTGGCCGACCGCGCCCGCCTGCCATGGCGGTTCCATGGGCGGGTATTCTCAGCCGCCCTGCCGGTGTGACCGGCCTATCCCACCGTTGGTTTTCCCTTAGTCACGATACGCCCAGGAGACATTGCCGTGACCGCGCCAAGAACCATCTACGACAAGATCTGGGACAGCCACGTCGCCGACACCTCGGCTGACGGCACCTGCCTGCTGTATGTCGACCGCCATCTGGTCCACGAGGTGACCAGCCCGCAGGCCTTCGAGGGTCTGCGTCTGGCAGGCCGTCCCGTCCGCTCGCCCGGCTCGACCCTGGCGGTGCCCGACCACAACGTCGCGACCACGCTGGACCGCAACGAGGGCATCAAGGACGAGGAAAGCCGGATCCAGGTCGAGACCCTGCGCATGAACGCCCGCGAATTCGGCATCGAGATTTTCGATGTCGATGACGTGCGCCAGGGCATCGTCCATATCATCGGGCCGGAGCAGGGCCTGACCCAGCCCGGCATGACCATCGTCTGCGGCGACAGCCACACAGCGACCCATGGCGCGTTCGGCGCGCTGGCCCATGGCATCGGTACTTCCGAGGTCGAGCATGTACTGGCGACGCAGACGCTGATCCAGAAGAAGTCGAAGAATATGAAGGTCGAGGTCACCGGCACGCTGGCGCCCGGCGTGACCGCCAAGGACATCACGCTTTCGATCATCGGCCATACCGGCACTGCCGGGGGCACCGGCCATGTCATCGAATATTGCGGCGAGGCAATCCGGGCGCTGTCGGTTGAGGGCCGCATGACCGTCTGCAACATGGCTATCGAGGGCGGCGCGCGGGCCGGTCTGATCGCCCCGGACGAGAAAACCTTTGCCTACCTGCAGGGCCGCCCCAAGGCCCCGAAGGGCGCGCAGTGGGAAATGGCGCTGGCGCACTGGAAGACCCTGTTCTCTGACGAGGGCGCGCATTTCGACAAGGTGGTGACGTTGCGGGGCGAGGATATCGCGCCAGTGGTAACCTGGGGTACCAGCCCCGAAGATGTGCTGCCGATCACCGCGCGGGTGCCGAACCCGGCCGATTTTGCCGATCCCGGCAAACAGGCGGCGGCGAAACGGTCGCTCGACTATATGGGCCTGATCCCCGGCACATTGCTGAGCGAGGTTACGGTCGACACCGTCTTCATCGGCTCGTGCACCAACGGCCGGATCGAGGATCTGCGTGAGGTCGCGAAGATCGTCGAGGGCAAGAAGATCAAGGCCGGACTGCGGGCCATGGTCGTGCCCGGCTCGGGCCTGGTCCGCGCCCAGGCCGAGGCCGAGGGCATCGCCGCAATCCTGATCGCGGCGGGATTCGACTGGCGGCTGGCTGGCTGCTCGATGTGCCTCGGCATGAACCCTGATCAGCTGGCCCCGGGCGAGCGTTGCGCCTCGACCTCGAACCGCAATTTCGAGGGTCGCCAGGGCCGCGGCGGGCGCACCCACCTGGTCAGCCCGGCAATGGCAGCGGCGGCGGCACTGACCGGGCGGCTGACGGATGTGCGCGAGCTGTTGTAGATGAGGACGGACAACTATCCAAAACTCCTCAAGACGCCCGCCGCATTGCGTGCGGCGGGTTATAGGCTCATCATCGACGACATCGACGCAATCGAAAAAAGAGTAAACTGCCTCTTCGAAAATAACTTCTTTTCTGATCGCGACGAAGAATCATTTTGGAGACAAGTATTTGAAGAGGCAATTCTAATAAAATACAGACGAATTTTCGCTACAGGCGGACGAGTAAGATTAGACGAGGGTATCTTTGAAGACACCAATCATAAAAACACACATAAATGGTTGATGGAGATTGCGAGCCAACATATTGCCCATAGCATCAGCTCGTTTGAAACTAGATACCTCACAGCACAAGTATCCATTGACGACAATGGGAAATGTGTGCGGATTTCTGGCCCTGGATTTGCGGCGCATCGTACAGCATGCTTTCTTGACTCGCAGAGCGCTGAAAAAATATTGGACATTCTTCTGTTTCTAAAAATATTGGTGGAGAAAACTTATATCCCTCCTCTTGAAGAAACGGTCGAAGATGAGATTAGCGTGCTTGAGAGAAGCGATTTTGACAATTTCTCTGGAGAGTTTATCGATTTTGACGAGATATCAGATCACGAAATTAGAAAACATCATTTAAAATAGGACGTCGTATCAAACTATAAAAAAAGATTTTGTGATCGACAGCCTAACTTTTATCACGCCATCTCGACCCGCAGCCGCGCCCGGGCGGCGAAGAACGCCGCTGACGCCAGCAGGCACCAGACCGCAAACGCCCATGTCTGGACCGGGAACTTGTACCCGGCGTCGATCAGCAGCCCGGTGATCCCTGGTCCCAGCGCCGAGGAGAATACCAGTGCCGAGGTCGCCAGCGCCTTGATCGCGCCGAGGTTGCGGGTGCCGTAAAGCTCGGGCCACAATGCGCCGAGCAGGGCTGTCGCTGCCCCCTGTGTCAGCCCGAACAGCGCCATCATCAGATGCCAAGAGCCAACGCCGCCACCCGGAAAAACTCCCGGTGCGATGAGGATAATCCCGACCGCATACGGCAGCAGGTAGAACGGCAACAGGCTGACCGGCCCGATGCGATCCACCAGCCAGCCGCTGGCTAGGGACGTGACCACCGTGACGCCCGCATAGGCCGGGTAACCCAGCGCCATGACGGTCAGATCCCAGCCCTTCACCTCACTGATATGGACCTGATGGAAAAACACCGCCGTGCCGATGAAGCTGGGCGCCAGGATGCCGGGCGTCAGGGCCCAGAACAGCCAATGCGACAGCGCCTCGCGGCGGCGCCAGTGCCGCCCGCCGATGCCGACGCTGAGGTCGATCTCGGCCACGCCCTGGGGGCGGCGGCTCTCGTTCAGAAGCCAAAGAAACACCGGCGCGAAGACCACAACCAATACAACCGCCGTCACGCCCCAGGTCGCGCGCCAGCCGATCGACGTGATCAGCGTCACCACCACCACCGGCAGCACTGCCTCGCCCAGCGAATGACCCAAGCCCGCAACCGCCACTGCCCGCCCGCGCGTGGCCCGGAACCAGCGCCCCATGGCAGTCATGCCGATATGGCTCATCATGCCCTGGCCGCAAAACCGCAGCCCGGCGATCAGCGCCACCAGCACGATGGTCGAGGTGTTCAGCGCCATGCCGGTCACCACCACGACGAACAGCCCCAGCACCACCAGTGACAGCCGGGTCAGCGGTACGGTATCAGCCAACCCGCCAGCCTGGATCAGCAGCGCGGCCGAGGTCAGGGTCGCGACGGTGTAGATAGCGCCCCAACTGCCATCAGTCAGGCCATAGGCCTGTTTGATGTGACCAGCGAACAACGAGATGTAGAACGTCTGCCCGAACGACGAGCACAGCGTCAGCATCAGCCCTGCCATGAGCCAGCGGGCATTTTCACGATAGAACTGCATCATGGAATCCGTCTAGATTATCTCCAGACCCGGTTCCAGCGGAGTTTCGTTTGGCGCTTGCCGCGCGCTGTGGCCTTGCATGTGGGTGCGCCGCGTGCTTTATCGGGCCAAGCCAGCTTTGCGACCCCGCCAAGGAGCCCGGACCCATGGACAAGTTCACCACTATAACCGCCGTTGCGGCGCCGCTGCCGATGATCAATGTCGATACCGACATGATCATCCCGAAGCAGTTTCTGAAGACCATCAAACGCTCGGGTCTTGGCAAGGATCTGTTCAACGAGATGCGCTATCTCGACGACGGCAGCGAGAATCCGGACTTCGTGCTGAACAAGCCCGCCTACCGCAAGGCGCAGATCCTGGTTTCGGGCGAGAATTTCGGCTGTGGCTCCAGCCGCGAGCATGCGCCCTGGGCGATTCAGGATTTCGGCATCCGCTGCATCATCGCGCCGTCGTTTGCCGATATCTTCTACAATAACTCGTTCAAGAACGGCATTCTGCCGATCGTGCTGCCGGCGGAGGATGTCGAGAAACTGATGGACGACGCCGAGCGTGGCTCCAATGCTATCGTGACCATCGATCTGGAGAGCCAGACCATCACCGGCCCGGACGGCGGTGAGATCAGGTTCGAGTTGGACCCGTTCAAGAAGCACTGCCTGCTCAATGGCCTCGACGAGATCGGGCTGAGCATGGAGAAAGAACAGTCGATCACCGATTTCGAGGCCAAGCGCCGCGTCGCGACGCCTTGGCTGGATACGTCAGCGGGGTGAAAACGCTCCGGGCGCTGGCGGTTGGCCTGACCCTCGCGGGTCCGGCTGGCGCGGCCGAGCCCTGGCTGGATCGGGCGCCTAATACTGTCCGCATTGCTACCTTCAACGCCGGGCTGGTTCGCAAGGGCGCCGGCATGCTGGTGCACGAGATGGGCGCCGGCGGCAAGGCTGGCAAAAGCGGCCAGATTGACGCGGTAGCCGAGATCATCCTGCGGGTTCGCCCCGATATCCTGCTGCTGAACAAATTTGACGCTGACCCGTCGCACCGGGCGCTGACCGGATTTGCCGAGCGGTTGCGGGCCGGGGTGGCCGGGCTGAAAGGGCTGGACTACGCTTTCCTCTATCAGGGACCGGTCAACACCGGCATACCCTCGGGCCACGACCTCGACGGCGATGGCCAGAAGCGCGGCCCGCGCGACGCCTTTGGCTACGGGCGATTTCCGGGACAATACGGCATGGCGCTGATCAGCCGCTATCCGATCGACTATGACCGGCTGCGCAGCTTCCAGCAGTTCCTGTGGGCCGATATGCCCGGTGCCGAGCGGCCGATGAACCCGGACGGCACGTTTTTCCACCCCGACGAGATTTGGCGCGACCTGCGCCTTAGCGCCCTCAGCCAATGGGATGTGCCGGTCGCCCTGCCGGGGGGCCGGGTCCTGCACGTCCTCGCCAGCCACCCGACACCGCCG
Source organism: Thermohalobaculum sp. (assembly GCA_035527255.1). GTDB lineage: Bacteria > Pseudomonadota > Alphaproteobacteria > Rhodobacterales > Rhodobacteraceae > Thermohalobaculum. The sequence continues at coordinate 7,220 of DATLAW010000165.1, forward strand.
ATTTTTGATGGGCCGGAGGATTTCAACAGGCGGCGCAATTCCGACGAGATCCGGTTGACCCTGGGCCTGATCGACGGTGCTGTGTGGTTGAAGGATGATCGTGGGCAGGGCGGCGGGCTTGGTTCGCGTGACCTGTTCGTGGTCGTGGGCGATCTCAATGCCGACCCTTTCGACGGCGATACCGGGGGCAAGGCGGTAGCAACGCTTCTCGCCAACCCGCGCCTTCAGGACCCGATGCCCACCAGCGCCGGTGCTGTCGAGGCGGCGCTGTCCGGCGGCGCCAACACCACCCATCGCGGCCCAGCGGCGCTGGACACCGCCGATTGGCGCGACGATCCCGGCCCTGGCAACCTGCGGGTGGATTATGTGCTGCCCTCGGTCGGTCTGGAGATCACCGGTTCCAGCGTGTTCTGGCCCGAAGCAGACAGCCCGCTGGCCCGCCTGATCGCCGCAGGAGAATTCAGGGGGCGTAGGCCTGCAACCTCGGATCACCGGTTGGTCTGGGTCGATGTGGCGTTGCCATAGGTGCAAGTTTCCCTACTTCCCCGGGCTTGAGCCGGGGCCTCGACCATCTGCATGCCGCGGCTCGAGGCCGGGGAAATAGGGATAGGAGAAATCGCGCCATGACAATGCGCTGCTAAATCGCTCCGCAAGCCAGACAACCAGCCCGCTTCGCCAGTTTGATCACTCGCGTCTCCGCCTGCATCGCGTCATAAAGCATCAGCCGCCCGTCGAGTACGGCCCCGGTCTGGGTGATCAGCTTTACCGCCTCGACCGCCTGCATGGCGCCGACGACGCCTGCCATGGCGCCCAGCACTCCGGCCTCGGCGCAGGCCGGAACCAGCCCGGGCGCCGGAGTGTCCGGGAAGATGCATTCGTAGCACGGACCGCCCGCCCACGGCCGGAAGACGCTGATCTGCCCCTCCCAGCGGCCAATGGCGGCAAAGACCAGCGGCTTTCGTAGCCGCGCCGCCACCCGGTTGACCATGTAGCGGGTGGCGAAGTTGTCGGATCCGTCGATCACCAGATTATAGGCGCCGATGATCTCGTCGGCATTGGCCTCGGTCAGCCGCACCGCATGGGGAACAAAAACCACATGCGGATTGATCCGGGCTACCGCGCGGGCGGCGCTCTCGACCTTCGGCTGGTCGATCTCGTCGGTTGCATGCAACACCTGACGCTGAAGGTTCGACAGCGCCACCGTGTCATCATCGACCACCCCCAGGGTACCGACCCCGGCCGCCGCCAGATAGAGGATCGCCGGCGAGCCCAAGCCCCCGGCCCCAATCACCAGAACCCGCGCCGCCTTCAGCCGCTGCTGCCCCGGCCCACCGATCTCGTGCAACACGATGTGGCGGGCGTAGCGCTCGAGCTCCGCGGGTGAGAATGCCATCACACCCCGTCGAACAACGCGGTCGAGAGGTAGCGCTCGGCGAAGCTTGGCAGGATGGCGACGATGCGTTTGCCCGCCATGCCCTTGCGCTCGGCGATCTCGACCGCGGCGGCGATGGCGGCACCCGACGAGATGCCGCCGGGAATGCCCTCGATCCGGGCAAGCTGGCGGGCCATCTCAAATGACGTCTCGTTGCCGATCGTCAGCACTTCGTCGATCAGGCTTGTGTCGAGGATCGCAGGCACGAACCCCGGCCCGATGCCCTGGATCTTGTGCGGTCCGGGATCGCCGCCGGACAGCACCGGGCTGTCCTCGGGTTCAACCGCGACGATCCGCACATCCGGCTTGCGGGCTTTCAGCACCTGGCCGACGCCGGTGATGGTGCCGCCAGTGCCGACACCGGAGACAAAGACATCGATCTCGCCACCGGTATCGACCCAGATCTCCTCGGCGGTGGTCTCGATATGGACCTGCGGGTTGGCTGGGTTCTCGAACTGTTGCGGGATCACCGCGCCGTCGATCTCGGAGGCCAGCCGCTCGGCCAGCTTGATCGCGCCGTTGATGCCATCTGCCGCCGGGGTCAGCTCCAGTTGCGCGCCCAGCAGCGCCAGCATCTTGCGCCGCTCGACCGACATCGAGTCGGGCATGCATAAGATCACCTTGTAGCCGCGCGCCGCACCGGCAAAGGCCAGCGCGATGCCGGTGTTGCCCGAGGTCGGCTCGATGATGGTCGACCCCGGGTGCAGGCGGCCCGCCTCCTCCAGGGCATCGATCATGGCGACGCCGATGCGGTCCTTGACGCTGGCGACCGGATTGAAGAACTCCAGCTTGCCGCAAATCTCGGCCTGCAGGCCCAGCAACGAGGTCAATCGCGACAGCCGGACCAGCGGCGTCGAGCCGATGGTTTCGGTGATGTTGTTGTAGATGCGTCCGCGCGGATAGGCGGTGTACATGCCGCGACCCCCGTTGGTCAGATATTAAAGTCCGGTTTCAGCCTGGCGCCATGGGCGATATCCAGCTTGCGGGCGCGGCGGCACAGGTCTTCCATGGTGATCACGTCGAGACGGGTCAGAATCGCGTCGCGGGTTTCAGTCCACAGCGGCGCCACCACCTGGACGCCAAGTTCGGCCTCGCTGATAGGCTCGCTGTCGACATCGGCATCGAGCTGGTCGACGATGCGGACAACGTCGCCCGCGGTGATCCGGCGGCGCTCGCGGGCCAGCGTATAGCCGCCCTTTGGCCCGCGCACCCCCTTGAGGACGCCGTGGTGGACCAGTTGCTGCATCACCTGTTCCAGATAGCGTTGCGGGATGCCCTGGCGCGCGGTTATGTCCTTGGACTGCACCGGATCGGGGCGCGCGTTGTAGGCAACGTCCAGCACTGCCTCCAGCGCCAGCATGGTCTTGCGCGATAGTCTCAGCATCGTCTCCCTTTCCGGTTTACCGGTTGGTCTTCTTGTTATTAGCGTGTCCCAGTCGAGCCGAAGCCTCCGGCGCCGCGAGCCGTTGGTGGCAGCGTATCGGCCTGCACCAGACTGGCCTGCACGACCGAAGCGATCACCATCTGGGCGATGCGTTCGCCATGGCGGATGGTGAAGGTCTCGGCCCCGAGATTGATCAGCAGCACCATCACCTCGCCCCGATAGTCGGAATCGACTGTTCCCGGAGTATTCAACTGGGTGATCCCATGCCGCGCTGCCAGACCCGAGCGTGGCCGGACCTGGCCCTCGAAGCCGGGCGGAATCGCCATCGACAGCCCGGTCGGCACCAGTACCCGGCTAAGGCTCGCGAGTTTGATCCCCGAGATGCGCTCGCCCGGATGCAGCGAGGCGCGCAGATCCATTCCCGCCGCGCCGGCCGTCTCGTAGGCCGGCAGGGGCAGTGTCGGATCAAAGTGATCGAGTGGCATGACGGTGATTTCGGGAACACTCACGCCACACCCTCGTGATCCAGCACGTCGGCAATTCGATCCGCCAGCTTGCGCGCAACCTCGGCTTTCGATGCGCGCGGCCATGCCTCGGCACCTTCCGCAGTTACCAGGGTCACGGCATTCTCGGTGCCGCCCATGATGCCGGTCTCCGGGCGCACGTCGTTGGCGACGATCCAGTCGCAGCCCTTGGCCGCGCGCTTGGCGGTGGCGTTGGCGACCACGTCGTCGGTTTCGGCGGCGAAGCCCACAACCAATGCCGGGCGCTTTCCGGGAGCAAGCTGCGCGACGGATTTCAGAATGTCCGGGTTCTCGGTTATCTCCAGCGCCGGGCTCTTTCCGGAGCCGTCCTTCTTGATCTTCGAGCCGGAGGCATTGACCACCCGCCAGTCGGCAACAGCAGCGGCGAATACCGCGCCGTCGGCGGGCAAGGCGCTTTGCACCGCCGCCAGCATCTCGCGCGCCGTGCAGAC
>DATLAW010000166.1:0-6660 GCA_035527255.1 Thermohalobaculum sp.
GTCGGATATCTTGCCCTTGCGGCGCTGGCCGTGCTGGCCGGGGCCGTATTCGCGGCGATTCACCGGGCTTTTCGGACGGCCCCAGATGTTCTCGCCCATGCGGCGGTCGATTTTGTGTTTAGCGGAAGTGCGCTTGGTCACTTGTCCGTCTCCTCTCGCATAAAAATGTTACAGGCGCCCTCCTTTCCCCTATCTGGCCTTATCCGGCCTTCGGGGCGACAGGATCCCGCTTTCGCGGGCCATGGACGCCAAGACAAAGCCACCGCCCAAACGGACGGTTGCATGGCCGGGGGTTATACGGTTGCCGCCGGGGTTGTCAACCGCGGCATCTTGGGTATCGCGGCTTGACCAGGCAATCGCGGTGGCGAACAATCGTCCGGCGCCAGAACGATCAAACAGAACGATTATGGGGGCATCCAATGGCCACCACCGTGACCACCCAAGTTTGTATTGCCGGGGGTGGTCCGGCCGGGTTGATGCTGGGGCTACTGCTGGCTAGGGCCGGGGTAGGCGTAGTGGTGCTGGAAAAGCACGCCGATTTTCTGCTCGATTTTCGTGGCGACACGCTGCACCCCTCGACGCTGGAGGTGATCCGTGAGCTGGGGTGGCTGGAGGAACTGCTGGCCCTGCCCCACCAGCCGGTTGAGATCTTCGCTCTGGATTTTGGCGGCCGGCGGTTGCAGGTCGCCGACATGCGGCACCTGCCGGCCGCCTGCCGGTTCATCGCGTTGATGCCGCAATGGGATTTTCTGAACTTCCTGGCCCGGAAAGCGGCGGCGTATCCGCATTTCGCGCTGCGGATGCGCACCCGCGCCACCTCGTTGATCGAGCGCGACGGGCGGGTTGTGGGTGTGACCGCCGAGGGGCCGGACGGGCCGCTCATAGTCCACGCCGGGCTGGTGGTCGCAGCGGATGGCCGCGACTCGACCTTGCGCGACCAATCCGGCCTCGCGGTCGAGGAATTTGGCGTGCCGATGGATGTGCAGTGGTTCCGGCTCGACCGTCCGGACCCGTTGGGTGAGCTGCCTCTTGGCACCATTGGGGCCGGTGGAATGTTGGTGATGCTACCGCGCGGCGACTATTGGCAATGTGGCCATATCATCCCGAAGGGCGGCGATGCTGCGCTGCGCGCCGGCGATTTCAATGTGCTCCGCGACCGGTTGGCAGCGTTGAAGCCCGAGATCGTCAGCCTGGTGCAGCACCTCTCTGGTTGGGATGAGGTCAAGCTGCTGACCGTCAAGGTGAACCGGCTGAACGAATGGTGCCGGGCGGGTTTGCTGTGTATCGGCGATGCCGCCCACGCGATGTCGCCCGTCGCTGGCGTCGGCATCAACCTGGCGATCCAGGATGCGGTTGCCACCGCCAACCTGCTGGCCGGCCCGTTACGCGACGGACCACCGGACCTTGCCACGCTGCGCCGGGTTCAGCAGCGGCGGTTGTGGCCGACACGGGTGACCCAATGGCTGCAACTGATGATCCAGAAGCAGATCATCGCCGATGCCCTGCGGTCGACCAAAGCACCCCGCCCGCCGCTGATGCTGCGCCTGTTCAACGCCTGGCCGTGGCTGCGCCGCTGGCCCGCGCGGCTGATCGGCATGGGCGTGCGCCCGGAGCATGTGGAGACGGAGGCGGCCGAGTAAGCCGCCCTACTCCACCAACTCCCAAGGACGGGTGAATTGGGCCAGCGCCTCGCCGATGTCCGACGCTTCGGCGCCGTCCCTCGGCGTGATCCGCGCGACTAGGCCGCGGGTCTTGTCCTCGACAATCTCGATCGCGGCATCGATATCCGCTTTGGCCAGCGCCGCACCGTAAACCCTCGCGATCGCCATCTTGCGCAAGTCTGGTTTGAAAATCTTGCCGACCGCAGTCTTCGGCAACTCGTCCATCACCTCGATATATTTCGGCACCGCGGCGTCTTCGGGCACGGCCCGGTCGGCGAAGGCCAGCAGTTCCTCCACCGTCGCCGTGGCGCCGTCGATCAGTTCCACATAGGCGCAGGGCACTTCGCCGGAGTGGGCGTCGGGTTGCCCGATAACGCCGACAAAGGCGACCGCCGGGTGCCCGGCCAGCGCCTCTTCGATCATTGCCGGGTCGATGTTGTGGCCGCCCCGGATGATCAGATCCTTGGCCCGGCCGGTGATCCAGACATAGCCGTCTGCGTCGAGCCGGCCAAGATCGCCGGAGCGCAGGTAATGCCCCGGCTCGGCGAACAGCCCGACATTGCGGCCAGGCTCGGTATAGCCGGGAAATACCGCCGGGCTGGCGATGCAGATCTCGCCGATCTCGTCGGTGCCGCATTCGCGGCGGATCGTGCCGTCGGTCTCGCAATCGAGGATCTTCACCTGCGTATAGGGAACCGGCAGCCCGACCGAGCCAATCTTGCGTTCGCCCTCCGGCGGATTCATCGAAACCAGACAGGTCGCCTCGGTCATGCCATAGCCTTCGAGGATCTTCACCCCGGTCGCCGCCTCGAAACGCTTGTACAACTCGACCGGCAGGGGCGCCGAGCCGCAAAGGGCGTATTTCAGGCTCGAGACATCCGCATTGACCGGGCGCTGCATCAACGCCGAAGCTGCGGTCGGGACCATGACCATGAAGCTGACCCGCCAGCGCTCGACCAGGGCCCAGAAATTGTCCATCACTCCGTCGCCGCGATATCCGGCCGGGGTCGGCATCACCATGTGGGCGCCGGAGGCGACGCAGGCCATCAGGATCACATAGGCGCCGAAGACATGGAACAACGGCAGTGGGCAGATCAGTACGTCGGTCTCGTCGATGGTCGACATCGACGGGATCAGGCCGTTGTAGACCATGCCGCGCTGCCGGTGCTGGGCGACCTTCGGCATGCCGGTGGTGCCGCCGGTATGGAAGTATGCGGCAATGCGGTCGCCGCCATCGGGACCGGTACGCTCGGCGCCATCGCCCTCGGCAAAGCTTAGCGCCGCGCCGTCTTCGGCCATCAGCGCGGCGTTGAAATTCAGCACCCGGGCATGGTGATTGCGCGCCACCCTGGGGCGCAGCGGCGGGATCAGCCAGGCGATCGGCGGCGTGAGATAACGCTTGAGATCAACCTCCATCACGACCTCGACCGAGGGCGCCAGCGCCACCGCCGCATGGGCTTTTTGGGCAACGTCGGTCTTCGGAAACGGCGCCAGCGTCACCAGCGCCTTGGCCCCGGATTCGCGCAGCAGTGCCGCGATCTGAGCCGCGTCCAGCAGCGGATTGATCGGCTTGACGATCCCGGCGGTCACCCCGCCCAACAGCGTCAGAACCGCCTCGTTGCAGTTCGGCAGCAGATAGGCGACCACGTCGCCCGCGCCGATACCCAGGCGGCGGAACAGGTTGGCGGTGCGGGTCACCTGGTCGGCAAGCCGGGTCCAATCCAGCGTCTCCGCCTTGTCCCTGGGTCCGGATTTGATCTGGAAGCTGATCGCCAGGCGGCGGGGATGGGCGGCGGCGGTCTTCAACAGCATTGCATAGACGGTTTCGGCCGGCCAGCGATCGGCCAACGGCATTGCCTCGATCGCCTGCTTTTCGGCTAATGTGTTCCAGCCTTGTGTCATCCCGCCTCCCGGAGGCCCGCGCCATCGGGCCAACTGATGAACACATTCAGACACAGGACGGCAATCTCGGCAAGACGCGCAGTCAGGCCTGGGAGATGCGAACTCACTCCGCCGCGAGGCCCTCGGTGAACTGGAGGCGGGCCAGCCGGGCATAGAGACCGCCCGCCGCCACCAGCTCGTCATGGGTGCCGGTGGCGACCAGGCGGCCACCCTGCATCACCAGAATGCGGTCGGCGCGCTTCACGGTGGCCAGCCGGTGGGCGATGACCAGGGTGGTCCGGCCTTGACTGAGGCGGTCGACCGCCTGTTGCACCGCGCGCTCGCTCTCGGCATCGAGCGCCGAGGTCGCCTCGTCCAGCAATAGAACCGGCGCGTCGCGCAGGATCGCCCGGGCGATGACGAGGCGCTGCTTCTGGCCACCGGACAGCAGCACACCACGCTCGCCGAGCCAGGTGTCGTAACCTTGCGGCAAGGCGGCGATGAAGTCATCGGCGGCGGCAGCGCGGGCGGCCTCCTCGACCTCCTCCGGGGTCGCATCGGGACGGCCAAACAGGATATTGGCGCGCACCGTGTCGGCGAATATCACCGGATCTTGCGGCACCAGCGCCAGGTGGCGGCGCAGATCGACCAGGCGCATCTGGTCGATCGCCACGCCGTCGAGGCGGATGGTGCCCGCCTCCAGGTCATAGAAGCGCAGCAGCAGTTGCAGAACGGTGGTCTTGCCGGCGCCGGACGGGCCGACAATGGCGACCCGTTCCCCTGGTGCGACCCGGAATGAAACATCGACCAACGCCGGGATATCGCGCCGCGACTGGTAGGCGAAGCTGACGCTATCGAAGATGATCTCGCCAATTCGCTTGTCTGGGGCCGGTTCGGTTGGCGCCAACGGATCGGATACCTCCCGGATCGGGCTCTCCATCGCCAACAGCTCCATCAGCCGCTCGGTGGCCCCGGCGGCGCGCTGCAATTCGCCCCAGACCTCGCTCAGCGCGCCGACAGCCCCGGCGGTGAACACCGCATACAGAACAAACTGCGCCATCTCGCCGGGCGACATCCGGCCTGCCAGCACGTCACGGGCGCCAATCCACATGACCCCGACGACACCGCCGAAGACGAAGAAGATGACGATTGCGGTCAAAAATGCCCGGGCGGTGATGCGCGACCGGGCCGCATCATAGGCGGCCTCGACCCGGCCCTTGAAATGCGCCTTCGAGGCAGCTTCATGGGTCATCGCCTGCACAGTCTGGGCGGCTTGCAGCGTCTCGCCAGCCGAGGTGGCACTTTCGGCAACCAGGTCCTGCGACAGCCGTGACAGGTGGCGCACCTTGCGCCCCAGGATCAGGATCGGAAATACCACCAGCGGCACGATCAGTAGGGTCATTCCGGTCAGTTTGGCCGAGGTGATAAACAGCATGACGAGGCCGCCGCTGAGCAGCAGTATGTTGCGCAGCGCGATCGATGCGGTCGAGCCGACCACCGACTGGATCACCGAAGTGTCGGTGGTCAGCCGGGTCATCACCTCGGCCGTCATCACCCGCTCGAAGAACGCCGGGCTCATGCCGGCGACATGGCCGAAGACGGCGGCGCGCAGATCGGCGATCACCCGCTCACCCAACAGGCTGACCAGGTAGAACCGCAGCGCCGTCGCCAGCGCCAAAGCCACCGCGACACCGATCAGCGCCAGGAAATACTTATCGATCAGCGCGGCATTCTCGGCCGAGAAACCATCGACCACCCGGCGAAACGCCAACGGCAACGCCAACGTGAAGACGGATGCGCCGATCAGTGCCGCCGCCACACCCACCATTGTCAGCCGGTAGGGCCGCAGAAACGGCATCAATCCGCGCAGCGGCCCGACCCGGACCGACTTCGGGCGCTCCTCACTACTCGTCGCCGGTTGCCCGGCGGCTGGCCCGGCACTCTGTCCGCTACCTGTTGGTGACCGCACGGCAAACCTCGCGTCTCTATACAGCGCGATCTGATAGCAACGTAGCCCGGTATCCGCAAGGCGACCGATCGCCCGGTAGTGTTTCAGTTCGAATTTGTCTGCATTGAGCCCAAAGCGGACCTGTCAATCAAGGGCCTGGCTTGAAACTCTTGCTTGCACATCGTGTTGAAGGCAAACTTTACCAGTTAGTTTTCGATTGCCGCCCAAGTCATAGAAGTGCCGATGCCAAAAGTCAGGACGATAAGTGATGCCGGACACACAAATCTACACCGAGATTTCAGAAGTCGTAAAAACATATGTCGAAGGCATGTGTCTAAATGATCCTGCAAAACTTCGTGATGCCATGCATGAAAAATTATGCTGCATCGGGCACTATGAGGGCGGTTTGGAATGGGACACGCGAGACGCCTTCATCGCAGCAGTGAATGAGGCAGTAGATACGCCAGACCCTTCGCCATGGCATGCCGTCAACGCCATTTCAATTGTTGGCGATGTTGCCACGGTTCAAGTCGAAAACATCTGGCTTGGTATGCATTTCGATGACACGTTGACGCTTCTTAAACATGAAAATCGATGGACTATTGTCTCAAAGGTTTTCTTCCTGAGACCAGCAGAGTGGGCCGCAACGAGGCTAGATGCCAATGTCAGAATGGGAGAAGTCGAGACGTCACGAAAACTTATCGATTGAGGGCAAGAACAGACCACAGACGGCATTAGACTTCTTCAAATCGAACGGCAGCAAAGTCCGCACTGCGGACCTTCCCTGTGCCCGATGATGCGCCGCTCTATCGTAATCGCCAACGGGTAGAGCACATGTTTACTCACCCAAAGAATTTGGCGCTGGATCGCCGCGCGATGCGACAGGTGCCCCGAACTTGATCTCTCAGCTATCGCTCTCGCGGAAATCGTCACGTTTCGGTTGTGAGTCCTGACCCTAGATTTGCCAGCAAAGTGAGAACCGGCTTAAATGGACAGCTTTGAAATCTGTTTGCATAGCTGTGACGGGAGATCGAAAGATGACTGACACGAAGCGGGTCGCCCTGGTTGGTGATTTCCGTCCGGAGGTCACGGCGCATGTGGCGATCCCGAAGGCGCTTGCGATTGCCTCCTCGTCCACCGGTCATGCCGTTGAAGGCACTTGGGTTGCGA
>DATLAW010000167.1:0-3837 GCA_035527255.1 Thermohalobaculum sp.
GCGCATCGAACAGGCGGTCGGCAAGCTGAAACGCTTCAAGCGCATCGCGCTACGCTGCGAGAAAACCCGCCGAAACTTCGGATCGTTCGTCGCACTCGCCGCCGCATTCATCTTGATCAAATCCGTCCACACGGCCTAGCACAAGGCTGGCGGTGGTTGCGTTAACAACCCAACCCCCATAGTGTCCGCAGTCTGACCCGGCTGCAACGACGACCGGGCGGGACGGGAACGACAAGGGCGTATCCAATGCGCATCGACGCCGGCCGGTTTACGGTCAGACTGGCAGAGTCCGACGCTGATGTCGCCGCCGCTCAGCGCCTGCGCTACCGCATTTTCGTTGAGGAAATGGGTGCGACTCCCAGCCCCGAGAGCGCCGCCGAGCGCCGCGAGAGCGACCGCTTTGACCCCTTTTTCGAGCATCTTCTGCTGATTGACAACGAAACCGACGACGCGGAGATCGAGCGCGGCGTCGTCGGCGTCTACCGCCTGCTGCGGGGCGTCCGGGCAAAGCAGGGCATCGGCTTCTACGGTGCTGGCGAGTATGACTTGACGCTGCTGGAGAATTACCCGCGCGAGACCCTGGAACTGGGGCGCTCCTGTGTCGATGCGGGCCACCGCGGCGGAGCGGGCATGCACCTGCTATGGGCCGGCCTCGGCGAGTATGTCTCCGAGCACGAGGTTGGGATCATGTTCGGGGTCGCGAGCTTCCACGGCTCGGACCCAGCGCCAATGGCTCAGGCGCTCAGCTATTTGTACTACAACCATCTGGCGCCGCCGGACCTGCGAGTCACCGCCATTGCCGAGAGTCGGGCGAGGATGGACCTCCTGCCGCCCGAAAAAGTCGAGAAGATCGAAGCGATGCGCCAGATTCCGGCGCTGATCAAGGCCTATATCCGTCTCGGCGGATTCATCGGCGATGGTGCCTACATCGATTGCGACTTCAACACCGTCGATGTCTGCCTGCTGATGGACACTGCGCGCATGGTGAATCGATACCGCAAGTTCTACATCCGTCAGCGCGGCGGCGCGGTCGATCGCATCCTCGGCTGAGCGGCCCGGGCATGACCACCTGGAACGGGGCACCTCCGCCGGAACTGCCGCCGCTGACCCTCGGCGGGTGTCTGATCGGTGCCTTGCGCATGGCGACTTTCCTGGTGATGACGGCGGTCGCGCTGGCGATCTTTGTCACCGGCCGATACCTGTGCTCTTGGCTCGGGCACTGGATCACCTATCACTTTCTTACCGCGCGGCTATGGTCCCGTGCCGGGCTCTGGCTGCTTGGGTTGCGCCTCGTGGTGCGGGGCACGCCTATAGAAAGCGGCGCGCTGGTCTCCAATCATTGCAGTTGGGCTGACATCCTGACCCTGCGCGCGGTCAAGTTGTTGTATTTCGTTGCCAAGTCCGAGGTTCGCGACTGGCCCGCCGTCGGCATTATCACCGCAGTAACCGGCACCGTTTTCATCGAGCGCAAGCGCAATCATGCCAAGCAACAAGAGCGGATGTTGCGAGATCGCATCGCCGCTGAACAGCTGCTGATTTTCTTCCCCGAGGGCACGTCAACCGACGGTTTGCGTGTGCTGCCGTTCAAAAGCTCGCTGTTCTCCGCCTTCTTCTACGATCACCACGCCGCCGACCTCCTGATCCAGCCCGTCACTGTACGCTACATCCCCGCGCCCGGTTCCGGTTTGCCGCCGGAGTTTTATGGCTGGTGGGGCGACATGACCTTGGGTAGCCATGTTTGGGCAGTTATGAGCCGCTCATTCGGTGGTCGCGCACAGGTGATATTCCACCAGTCGGTGAAGCCACAGGCGTTTGGCGATCGCAAAGCGCTCGCCGAGTACTGCGGCGCCGTTGTCGCACGCGGTCTCACCGAAGACTAATGCCTCAAGGTTCATGCTTCTGTCGTCGCACCTACCCGTCGTCGTCGCGTATTTTGACTTGTCGGCAACCCGGAGCCACACTTGATCGTTATGGGTTCATTTGCGTTTCAATATACAACCAATGCGCTAACTGACTGAAATTACATAAGTAATTGAAAAAAATTGCGCAATCGGGTAAAATCTCCACGTTCGTCAAACAGGGAGAGCGAGATGTCGAAAAAGATTGAGGTTGAAGTTTTGTCCGTGTTCGACCGGCGCGCGGCGCTGGCGAAACTTGGTCTTGGATTGGCTGCGGCCTATGTCGCGCCAATGGTTCTGAAGCTGAGTGAAGCGCGTGCCGGCTCCGGTGGCTCGGGCGAAGGTGGCGAAGGCGGTTCCGGCGGCGCATCCGGTGGTGACAGTTCGGGCGGCGCATCCGGTGGTGACAGTTCGGGTGGCGGGTCTGCCGCGGAAGCTTCGGAGGGTGGCTCGTCTGGAGACACGGTCGCGACCAGCGAACTCACCTCCACCGATTCGATTGGTCAGACAGCACCGGATTAATCCGCAATCCTTGCTGAATCGGCAACGCCGCAATGGTGCAGCGTTGCCGATTGTGGTTTGATATCTGCCATGAAACCACCCGCCCTCTACCGTGCCGAAGGGCTCGATCCGCTCGTTGCAATTTGCGATGACGGCCAACTTATGGCGACCCTCGGCAAGGTCATGCTCGGCTGGAGGTTCGTGCCGGTCGGGGATGCGGGTCAAGGAACATGCCCCGCGAACGAACCGGCAATCTGTATCGAGCAAGACGCCAATGGCTGGACCTGCTCCGGCGAGACCTTTGACAAACCGTTGACCCATCGCGATCCGGTCGCCACTACCTGTAGTCTGATTGCCGGCCTCTATAAGGCCCATACCCTGGCCGACCGTGAGAGGCTGTTCATGCACGCCGCCGGGGTTCGCGTCGGTACCGGATCTGAGGATGGGCTGGTTCTGCTGACGGGCCATTATCGTGCTGGCAAAAGCGTCGTGACCACTGCGTGCGCGGCCGCGGGGATGCAGGTCTTTTCTGACGATATCATCCCGCTTGATCCGGGCGGAAGAATCGCCCGCGCGCCGGGGCTCGCCATCCGACTGCGTCTGCCTCTTCCCGAAGGGTTCACGGCCCAAACGCGCGAATTCGTCGAGGCCCACCGCATCGCATCAAGCGATCGTTATGTCTACATTCGCCCACCACCCCACCTGCTGGCGCTCCGCGACGAGGCAGCGCCGATCCGAGCCATAGTGAAGTTGCGCCGGGCCGAGGGAGCATCAGCCCAGCTTTACCGTGTAACTCCCAGCGACGCGCTTAGCGAAGCCATCCGCCGAAACTTCGCCCGCGAGACCCCTTCGGGCAAGATTCTCGATGCATTTGATGCGCTGGTCGCTGACGTGCCTTGCCTATGCCTCGCCTACGACCGCGCTGAGGATGCCGCTGCCCTTCTGCGCGAGGCATTCGACGGTACGCTCCCTGAGATCGATGTTGAGCCGACCGCCAATACAGTCACTTCGATCGGGAAATCCGCCATCCGTCTTTTGCCCGACAGCACAGTTGTTCAGCGCCACCCCGGCGCCAAAGCGCGTGAACGCGATGGCCAAGCATTCTTGACTGATTCCGAGGAAACGGTGATCTTTAACCTGAATTCGACAGGTACTGCGGTCTGGCGAATGATTGAGCAGCCAACCCGGATTGACGAACTCATCGCCATATTTTCTTCAGTTTTTCCCACCGAAGACCTGAGCGTCATGGCTGCCGATCTTTCCAGTCTGATCCGCGACCTTGCGAACAACAATCTGGTGCGGATTGACGAATCTTAGGGTGATCGATCCGATTTAACCGGGTGGACCGCAAACGAACGCGTTCTGGGGACCGGCGGATCAATTTTTCACCGAAGACTGACCGCTCTCATGTGCTGTAATTACAGTGAACCACCGACCC
>DATLAW010000168.1:0-35423 GCA_035527255.1 Thermohalobaculum sp.
AACAGCCATAGCCGGATACATCGATGGGTTCTATAATCCAATCCGTCGGCACTCGACGCTGGACTTCACAAGCCCCGTCAAATTCGAGGCAGAGGCAATGCAAACGGCGTAGGACGTCTCCAATTTTCCCGGGTGGGTCCAGTTTGCACAAGGTGGACCGCGGCGACATTGTTCGACATGTCCTGAAGATCTATCCAGCATTGATGGAGGCTTACCTCGTCCAGCGTGAGGCGCTGAGCGAAGGCGAGCTTGTGGAGGTGAGCTACCGGGATCTTCAGCGGGATCCGATGGGAACGCTTGGCACGATCTTCGATCGAATCAAGATTGATGGCTACGATGCTGCGGCGCCAATTTTCCGCAGCTACATCGACGGCCAGCGAGATTACCGCAAGAATACTCTGTCTCTATCCGCTGAGGAGAGGTGGCAGGTCGGGCATTGCTGGGGCGGAGTCTTCGACCGCCTGGGCTATTCAGTCTAGCGGACCCAGCGAAAGGCCCGCCGGGTGCTTCCGATACTGCGGCTGAAGGCCTTTGCCGGAAAATGCTTTAGCGCTTTAATTTGCGGCGAAGCGGCGCTACACCTCGGCCCGTGATGCGCCCGACTGACGGGGCTGCGAGGAGATATCGTGTGAGCGAGACAGACAGCTTTATCCAGGAAGTGACCGAGGAGGTCCGCCAGGACCGGATGTTCCGGCTGTGGAAGAAATACGGCCCCTATGCGGTGGCCGGGGTCGTTGCCGTGGTTGCGGTCTCCGCCGGGCTGAACTGGATGAAACACCGCGCGGTTGAGACCGCGCGCGAGACCGGTGGTGCTTTTATTGCCGCCGATATTGCCTCGGTCGAAGATCAAGAAACGTTGATCGGCAGTGTCGATGGCAAGGCCGTGGTGATTGCCCGGTTGCGCCTGGCCGCGGCGAAGGCGGAGGCGGGTGAGATTGATGCGGCGGCGGCGCTTTACCGTGAGGTTGCGGGTGAGGCTGATCTTGGCGCTACCTATGCCGACCTGGCCCGGCTGCAGGCTGTGCGGATCAGCGTTGCGGCGATGGATCCGGCTGAGGCGATCGCAGAGTTGGACCCGCTGACGGTCGAGGGTGCGCCCTACCGGTTGATGGCGATGGAGTTACGGGCCATTGTCCGGCTGAATTCCGGGGATACCGAGTCGGCGCATTCCGATCTCAATGCAATTATCGCCGACCCGCAGGCGACTCGCGGTTCGTCTGAGCGGGCTGTGGCGCTGCTGTTGAGCAGTGGTGGCGAATTGCCGATGGCGGTACAGTAGGATGTGGGCAGATGAGTTGGAGAGTGTGATGCGCAACCCAGGTATTTTTGCTCGGAAATCCTGCTCACTGGCGCTTGGAGTGATCGGATTGCTCGCGGTGACGGGGTGCGGCTGGTTCAGTGATGACGAAATTCTCGAAGGCGAACGTATCCATCTGCGGGCAGAGCCAGCTGCGGTAGCATCTGGCGAGGCGGCGGCGGTTCCTTTGCCACCGGCTCAGGCGAACTCCGAGTGGAGCCAGACCAACGGCACCGCGAGCCACAATCTGGGGAATCTCTCTGGACCAAGCAGTTTGTCGATAGTTTGGACTGCGGATGCCGGTGCAGGTGACAGCAGCGACGGTGCCATCACCAGCTCACCGATCGTCATCGGCGGTAAAATATACACGCTTGACGCCGGAGCCGGCCTGACTTCGTTCTCGGCAAGCTCCGGCTCGAAAAATTGGCGGGTCAGCCTCGCCCATGCGGCCGAGGCCGGCAAGGAAGGTTTTGGCGGCGGCTTGGCGGCGGATGGCGGAACGATCTACGCCGCAACCGGGTTCGGTGAGGTGATGGCGGTCAGCGCTGCCACGGGCGAAATTCTATGGCGGAAGGGCTTTGGAGCACCGTTTCGAGCGGCTCCCGCTGCTGCCGGAGGGCTGGTCGTCGCGGTGACTCGTGACAACCGCGCAGTGGGTCTCGACGGGTCCACCGGAAATGTGCGCTGGCGGATGCAGGTGGCCAGTTCTGAAGCTGGACTGCTGGGCGGCGCCAGCCCGGCGATCGCCGGGCGGCTGGTGGCGCTACCATTTACATCAGGCGAATTGGTCGGGATCGAGGGTGGCGCTGGGCGTCGGCTGTGGAGTGCCGTGCTCAGCGGTGGCCGCAAGGGGCTTGCACGTTCGGCGATCACCGATATCTCGGGCGATCCGGTGGTGGTCGGGCCGTATGTAGTTGCTGCCAATCAGAGTGGACGGATGATCGCTATCGATGGACGCAGCGGTCAGCGGGTCTGGACCCGCAACCTAGGCTCGGCCTCGCCGATCTGGGCCGCCGGGGAAACGATCTTCATGGTCTCGGACGCGGCCCAGATAATGCGCATTTCGGTGCGGGATGGCCGCACGTTATGGTCCACCCAGATGCCCGCCTATAGAGACCAGAAGGATCTCGAGAATCCGATTTCCTATTCCGGTCCGGTCCTTGTCGACGGCAGGTTGCTTTTGACCGATAGCCTCGGCAACTTGCAATCATTCGATGCGATGACTGGGGCGGCGGGGCCGGGCGTGAAGATCGGTGGCGGCTCGGTGACAGGGCCAGTGGTCGCCAATGGCACGGTTTATGTTCTGTCGGATAACGGAACTCTTTACGCCTTCCGCTGATCCGGAAGGCGCTTTCGGGCACAGCCCCAGGCGAGAAAATGTCGTTCAGACTGGCAATCATCGGACGCCCCAATGTGGGTAAGTCGACGCTGTTCAACCGCCTGGTTGGCAAGCGCCTGGCGTTGGTCGATGACCAGCCTGGGGTCACGCGCGACCTGCGCGAGGGTGCCGGCACGCTGGGCGACCTGAGCTTTACCGTTATCGACACTGCCGGGTTGGAGGAGATCGAGGACGATAGCCTGCAGGGCCGGATGCGCAAGCTGACCGAGCGGGCGGTGGAGCAGGCCGACGTCTGCCTATTTCTGATCGACGCCCGGGCCGGTATCACACCAACAGATCTGCTGTTCGCCGGCATTCTTCGCAAGGGCGGCGTGACAGTGATTGTCGGCGCCAACAAGGCCGAGGGACGGGCTGGCGAGGCCGGGATGATCGAGGCTTATTCGCTGGGGCTGGGCGAGCCAATTGGCCTGTCGGCCGAGCACGGCGAGGGCATGGGCGATCTGTACGCTGCCCTGCAGCCTCATGCGGATCGGTTCGATCTGCTGAATGAGGGGGTCGAATTCGATCCGAACAACGAGGACGACGCGCTGGCTGAGAACCGGCCGCTGCAGATCGCGGTAGTTGGGCGGCCGAATGCCGGAAAGTCGACGCTGGTCAATGCCATATTGGGCGAGGATCGGATGCTGACCGGGCCCGAGGCCGGGATCACCCGCGACGCCATTGCGGTGGTCTGTAACTGGGGCGAGCGGGCATTTCGGATATTCGACACGGCCGGGCTGCGCAAGAAGGCCAAGGTGCAGGACAAGCTCGAAAAACTATCGACAAGCGACGCGATCCGGGCGATCCGGTTTGCCGAGGTTGTGGTGGTGCTGATGGACGACGACAACGCCTTCGAGACCCAGGACCTGCGGATCGCCGATCTGACCGAGCGCGAGGGCAGGGCGGTAGTGTTTGCGATCAGCAAGTGGGATCTGGTCGAGGATAAAAACGCCCGCATCCGCGAGTTGCGCGAGATGTGCGAGCGGATGTTGCCGCAGCTGAAGGGCGCGCCGGTGGTGCCGGTGTCGGGGCTGACCGGCAAGGGGTTGGACAAGCTGCGCGAGGCGATTATCGAGACCCATCGGATCTGGAACACCAGGGTGACCACGGCGAAGCTGAACCAGTGGCTGGGCGAGGTGCTGGAGCAGCATCCGCCGCCAGCGGCAGCCGGGCGCCGGGTGAAGCTGCGGTTCATTACTCAGGTGAAGGCCCGCCCGCCGAGCTTCGTCGCCTGGTGCTCGCGGCCCGAGGCGCTGCCGGAGAGCTATTTGCGGTATCTGGTCAACGGGCTGCGGATCAGCTTCGGGATGAAAGGCGTGCCGATCCGGCTGGACCTGCGCAAGGGCGAGAATCCCTATGTGAAGAAGGGGTGACTCAGCGATCTCTGATAGCAGGGTTGCCGGATTCTTGACCGACCTGCTGGTCAGTTTGACGTCGTTTCGGCCACGAAAACGCGCCGCGCCAGGGATTTGAGCGTCTCGATATATTTCTCCTGCGGCCAGCCGCATTCGATGGTCAGCTGCTCCCAATTACGGACCGACAACATCGTCCACAGGATGTCCGCCGCCTGATCCGGCGGATGGTCCCGTGACAGCATGTTGTCGCGGTTCAGCGCGCCGATTGCTGCTTCACAGCCGTCGCGCATTGCCTGCATCCGGTCGTCCCACGCCTTCGCTGCCGCGTCATCGGTGTCCTTCAGGGCGAGGAGCGCTTTGGCGATGCCGTAGATTTCCGGGATGTAGCTGCCCCATGCCTCGATGAACGCGTCAAGACGTTCGACTCCGGTCTGTGCCGTGCGGCTCGGCACGAGCCGTTCTTCAACCCCTTTCACCGCATCAAGATAGAGCGTGGTCGCAATCAGAAGCTCCGCCCTGGTGCTGAAATGAAGATAGAGCGCTTGGCGGGTGATTCCGGCCCGTTTGGCTATGTCCGTCATGCGCACGCCCTGGCCCTGGCCCGCTTCCAGCAAGTCCAAGGTGGCTTTCAGAATTCGATCTCGGGTTGTGGGATGATCACTTGACATGGTGTCTAGTAGTGCTTACTTGGCATAATGTCAATTGACACGGTGTCAAGTAGCGTTGAGTTGGAAATCACCTGGAACACTCCACGAAAGGAGCATCGAAATCATGTCGCAATCCCCCATTCTCGTCATCGGATCGACCGGCAAGACCGGCCGTCGTATCGTCAAGCAGCTCGCGGGGCGCGGCCACGCCGTCAGGGAAGGCTCGCGGCGCTCCGAGCCGCCGTTTTACTGGGACGATCCCGAAACTTGGCCGGAGGCGCTTGATGGCGTCGAGGCCGCCTATATCTCGTACGCCCCGGACCTCGCCTTCCCCGGCGCGCCGGCCAAGATCGAAGCGCTGACCAAGCGCGCGGTGGCGGCGGGCGTCAAGCGGCTGGTGCTGCTCTCGGGCCGGAACGAGGCCAAGGCGCAGCAATGCGAGGATATCGTTCGTGCTTGCGGTTTGGACTTCACGCTTGTCCGCGCAAGCTGGTTCTCGCAGAATTTCAATGAAGGCGCCCTGCTGGAGCCGGTATTGGGTGGTGTGGTCGCGTTGCCGGCCGGTGACGTGCGCGAACCCTTTGTCGATGCCGACGACATTGCCGATGTTGCCGTTGCAGCACTGACCGATGACCGTCACGCCGGTCAGCTTTATGAGCTCACCGGACCGCGTCTGATGACCTTTGCCGAGGCCGCCGGGCCCGAATTGGCCGGTATGTTCACCGAGCTTTGCAGGGAAGTGTTTGACGGGCGCAATGCGTCGCTCGGGGATGGTGTGCAAAAAGCGCTTGGCCGCGAGCCGCGCGATTTTGCCGGCTTCTGCCATGCCGCGGCGGCATCGGGCGTGTGGAACCTGCCCAGATAGGACGCTGCGGTGGCGGCGATGTTGGAATGAGTCCCTGCGCGTGCAGGGACTCGCTTGCGAAAACTAGAATGCAATGAACATCAAGAACTCGAAAGCGCTGAGAACCATGTTGTTCATCTCAGGCCTGATCGCGGCAGGGGTTGGCGGGGCAATTCTGTCTGTGCCGGTGGCATTCTACGCGGCATACGGCATTGAGATTGGCAGTAATATTAGTTTGTTAAACGAGATACGCGCTCCCGGCGGCGCCTTGTTGGCAAGTGGAATGTTCATAATGTCGGGCGCCTTCGTGGCCAGATTAACCGCTACCTCCGCTGTGGTTTCGGCTCTGTTGTACGTGCCCTATGGCTTGTCGCGGATCCTGAGCATGGCAATTGATGGAATGCCGGATGAAGGACTTGTGCAGGCCGCTGTCCTGGAAACGGCGATTGGGCTGATTTGGGTTTTTTCTCTGGTGAAATATCGTGAAAGTTGACCCAGTAATTCCGTGGGGCGGTGCGCAAAATGCGCACCCTACAGCAGAGAATTCTTCGTGAAAGAACCGCGTCGTCCGCGGCGCTTGAAAATCAGTGTCAAATGGCCACACGATCCCCGCTGGCGATGCCACCCTGTTTCAGCCGCACCATCAGCCGCACCGCGGCCTGGTCGATCGGGCACAACTTCGCGCGGTCTTCGCCGGGGTGGAATCGGGCGCGCAGGGCGGTGGGCATCGGGGGCGGGATGACTTCGGCGATGGTGATGCGGTTGCCGGTTTCGGCTGCCCAGGCGCGGGTCAGGGCGGATTGGGCGGCCTTGGCGGCGGCGTAGGTGCCGTGGAACTTGGCGCCGGCCCTATCGTCGGCGGCGATCAGGGCCATGGGGTGACCCGACAGCCGGAGCAGTGGGTCGACGACGCGGATCAGCCGTTGGAAGGCGCGGATATTGATGGCGATGGTCTTGTCCAGCTCAATCGCGTCGATGTGCTCGGCGGGTTGAAGGGGGGCCGTGTGGACGGCAGTGTGGAGCCAGAGATCGACATGGCCCCAGCGGTCATGGATGGCGGCCCCGAGGCGTTCAAGGCCGGGGTCGTCGCGGATGTCCAATGGGATCATTGTAGCACTTCCGCCGGATGACGAGATCCTGTCATTCAGCTCCTCAAGTCCACCCACCGTTCGGGCGACGGCAAGAACATGCGCCCCGACAGCGCCAAGTGCCATCGCGCAGGCGTAACCAAAGCCACGCGACGCGCCGGTTACGAGGGCGGTTTTGCCAGTCGCCCAGGTCACGCGGCGACGACTTCCTTGATCTTGCCTTTGGCGCGGGCGTCGGAGGGTTCTATTGGGTATTCGCCGCTGAAGCAGGCGTCGCAGAATTGCGGTGCCTTCTGATCGCGGCCCGCCGGGTGGCCGCAGGCGCGGTAGAGGCCGTCGAGCGAGACAAACCGGAGCGAATCGACCCCGATATGGGCGCACATCTCGGCCTCGGTCATGTGGGCGGCGAGCAGTTTGTCACGCTCCGGGGTGTCGACGCCGTAGAAGCAGGACCAGCGGGTTGGCGGGCTGGCGATGCGGAAATGCACCTCGGCGGCGCCAGCGGCCAGGATCATGTCCTTGATCTTGCGGCTGGTGGTGCCGCGGACCACCGAATCATCCACCAGGATGACCCGTTTGCCCTCGACGATGGCGCGGTTGATGTTGAGCTTGAGACGGACGCCCATGTCGCGGATCTGGTCGGTAGGTTCGATGAAGGTGCGCCCGACATAGGCATTGCGGATGATGCCCATGGCGAAGGGGATGCCGCTTTCCTGGCTGTAGCCGATCGCTCCCGGAGTGCCGCTGTCCGGGACCGGGCAGACCAGGTCGGCCTCGACCGGGGCCTCGCGGGCCAGCTCGACACCGATGCGGCGCCGGGTCTCGTAGACCGACATGCCGCCAATGACGCTGTCAGGGCGCGAGAAATAGACGTATTCGAAGACGCAGAAGCGCGACGGGCTATTCTCGAACGGGCGATGCGATTCGACGCCGGCCTTGGTTATGATGACCATCTCACCCGGCTCGATCTCGCGCACATAGTCGGCGCCGATGATGTCGAGTGCGCAGGTCTCGGACGACAGTATCCAGGCGTCGCCGTAGCGGCCCAGCACCAGCGGTCGCACGCCGAGCGGATCGCGGACGCCGATCATCTTGGTGCGGGTCATGGCGACAACGGAGAACGCGCCTTCGACCAGACGCAGCGCATCCTTCATCCGCTCGGGGATGGTTTTCTGGATCGAGCGGGCCATCAGATGGACCATGCATTCGGTGTCCGAGCTGGACTGGAATATCGAGCCGCGGTCGATGAGCTGGCTGCGCAGGCTGTCGGCGTTGGTGAGGTTGCCGTTATGGGCGATGGCGCAGCCGCCCAGCGCGAACTCGGCATAGAGCGGCTGGACATCGCGCAACGCGGCGCCGCCCTTGCTGCCGGCAGTCGAGTAGCGGGTGTGGCCCATTGCCGAGCGGCCGGGCAGCATCGCCATTACGCTGGGTTTGGTAAAATTGTCGCGAACATAGCCGATGCGGCGCACCGAGTTGAAGCTGGTGTCGGAGCTGTAAGAGACAATGCCCGCCGCTTCCTGCCCGCGATGCTGCAAGGCATGGAGGCCGAGGGCGACATAGTTGGCGGCGTCATCGACGCCGAAGACACCGTAGACGCCACATTCCTCGTGCAGTTTGTCGTCATCGAACGGATTTGATAGCCAAGTGGAATGCCCGGATTCACTCATACGTCGGCTCCCGCCAGGACTTCACCGCATGTAGGCACGGTCTCATGGTTCGCGCGCGGTTATATACCGGCATTCGTTGTGATGTCACCAGTCCATCACGGTCCGAACCGATGGGATCAGTTGCCAGTCGTCCCGGTCGTGGGTACTTCGGTTCCGGTTCCAACGTTGCCAGTTTCTGGCGATGTGGCTGCAGGAGCAACGTCGCCGCAGTTTACCATCAGAGCGTCAATCTTTTGCCCAATCCAGACGGAAAGGTTTTCCGGGAGATTCTCGGTGATCAGCGCCGAAGATTCTTCGAACAGCGAATGGCTGGCTGCATTGTCAATTTGCGGAAAGCTGCCGGCGCCGCTGAATTCTGTGTAGATCAGGAAAGCGACGGCGATCAGAAGAAGGCCTCGGGCGATGCCGAAAATGAAGCCAAGCAACCGGTCGAGTGATCCCAGCGGCGAATCCAGCACCAGTCCGGCGATCATCGGCGTGAAAACCGAAAGAACCAATAGTGCCGCGGCGACGACAATGGTAAACGCCGCGATCATCGAAATAATGCAAGAATCGGCGAGGACCTTACCAACCACCGGTAGCTCGCGGATCAGCGGTTCCAACGCCGGTGCGCCATAGAAGGCAGCAATGGCCGCGACGATCCAGCCTGCAATGGCGAATAACTCGCGCGTAAAGCCACGGGAGTAAGCCAACAATCCCGACACGAAGGCTATTACACCAACGCCGGCATCTACGATGGTAAACTCCATTCTCTAGCCCCCCGATTCCGGTTCTGATAGTTACCGCATCATCTTTACTGATTCACAGCGCCTTAGAAAAGTTATCGGCCACAAAGCTCGGCAAATCCTGCACTCGTCTTACACTTATGCCCGATTCTTCCACGCGTTTCATCTGATAAGGCACGCAAGCAGTGGAAAACCCCAGCTTTTCAGCCTCTTTAAGCCGTAAATCCGGCTGTGTCACGGGCCGGATTGCACCAGAGAGGCTAATCTCGCCAAATATTACCTGGTCTGAAGGCACAATTTCGCCGGTCACTGCCGACAGAAGCGCCGCTGCGACGGCGAGATCGGCAGCCGGTTCGGCGATGCGCAGGCCACCGGCGACGTTGAGATAGACATCCTTGCCCGCCAGCGAGACGCCGCAGCGGGCTTCCAAGACCGCCAGAATCATCGACAGGCGGTTTGAGTCCCAACCGACGACGGCGCGGCGAGGGGTGCCGAGCGAGGAGGGGGCGACCAGGGCCTGAAGTTCGACCAGCAGGGGGCGGGTGCCCTCGATGCCAGCGAAGACGACCGACCCGGAGGCCGCCTCGGCCCGGTCGCCAAGGAACAGCGCCGACGGATTGGTGACTTCGGCGAGGCCGTGGCCGGTCATTTCGAAGACGCCGATCTCGTCGGCCGGGCCAAAGCGGTTCTTTACGGCGCGGAGGATGCGGAACTGGTGGCCGCGCTCGCCCTCGAAATAAAGCACGGTGTCGACCATGTGTTCGACCACGCGGGGGCCGGCGATCTGGCCATCCTTGGTGACATGGCCGACCAGGACGACCGAGACATCGCGGCGCTTGGCGAAGCTGGTGAGCTCATGCGCGGTGGCGCGGACCTGGCTCACCGAGCCGGGGGCGCTGTCGATATGGTCGGCCCACATTGTCTGGATCGAATCAATGACGACCAGAGCCGGGCGTTCGGTGTCGAGCGTGGTGAGGATGTTGCGCAGGTTAGTCTCGGCGGCCAGTTGGACCGGCGCGTCGTCGAGGCCGAGGCGGGTGGCGCGCATGCGGATCTGGGCGATGGCTTCCTCGCCGGAGACGTAGATGATGGGGGCGCCGGCCCGGGCGAAAGCGGCGGCGGCCTGCAGGAGCAGGGTTGACTTGCCGATGCCGGGGTCGCCGCCGACCAGGATTGCCGAGCCGGGGACCAGGCCGCCACCGAGCACCCTGTCGAACTCGGCGATGCCAGAGGAGCGGCGCGGTGGCGGGGCTTCGGTGCCGGAAAGCGGGCTGAGCGCGATCGAGCGGCCTTTGGTGTTGCCAAGGGTTTTTGCGGGCGGGCCGGCGGCGGAGAGGCCGGGGTCCTCCTCGATGGAATTCCAGGCGCCACAGGTCTCGCAGTGGCCGGACCACTTGCGGTGCGCGGCGCCGCAGTCGCGGCAGACATAGGCGAGGGCGGGTTTGGCCATGACGCTATCCGATCACAGGGCGGCATGGCCCGCAAGGCGGGACGTTGGTCATACCTTCGCGTCAATCTTGCGTTTGGTCTCGAAGCCGACCCAGAGCGAGGCGAGGACGCAGCCGGTGAACAGCCACAGGCCCCAGGCCGAGGCGACATGGCCGATGCCGACGCCCTTCACCAGCACGATATAGAGGGCGATCAGGAACACATCCGCCATCGAGAGCTTGCCGATGATCTCGACCACTGGCAGGGCGCGGGGGCCGAGGTGGCCGAAATGGACGGCCGCGATGGCCAGGGTCTTGGCGTAGGGAATGACGATGGCGAAGACGGCGACGAGGGTGGCGAGTGCTGCGTCGGATTGCCAGAGGTCGTTGACGCCGCCGAGGATGGTGATTTCGTTGCCGGAGAAGAACGGCAGGAAGCCGGCGCGCGCCAGGGGGGCGATCCAAGAGACGGGGTACAGGGTCAGCAACAGCAGATTCACGGCGACGACCGGGCGGAGAATGCCGGGGCGGATCATATCAACGGACCGCCTCGATCGGCCCATCGGCCAGGCCGTTCACGAATTGGTGAATGTAGGGGTTGTCGGTGCTGTCGATCTCGGCCACCGGGCCGCACCAGTGGATCAGGCCGTCATGGATCATTGCCACCCGGTCGGCGATCTTGCGGACCGAGGTCATGTCGTGGGTGATGGTCATGGCGGTGACGCCCATCTCGACGACGATCTCGCGGATCAGGTCGTTGATGACGTCGGCCATGATCGGGTCGAGGCCGGTGGTAGGCTCGTCGAAGAAGATGATCTCGGGCTCGGCGGCGATGGCGCGGGCGAGGCCGACGCGTTTCTGCATGCCGCCGGAAAGTTCGGCCGGAAACAGGTCGGCGCTATCCTCCTTGAGGCCGACGCGGCGGAGTTTGGCGATGGCGATGGCGCGGGCTTCCCCGCGCGGCAGCTTGCGGGCGCCGTGGAGCAGGCGAAAAGCGACGTTTTCCCAGACCAGCAGCGAGTCGAACAGTGCGCCGCCCTGGAACAGCATGCCGAACTTGTCGAGCAGCAGCTCGCGCTCCTTGCCGCGTTTGCCGGCGGTGTTCTCGCCGTCAACGAAGATATCGCCGGTATCGGGGGTTATCAGGCCGATGATGCATTTCAGCAGGACCGATTTTCCGGTGCCAGAGCCGCCGATGATGACCATCGACTCGCTGCGGTTGATCGTGAGATCGACGCCGCGCAGTACATGCTTGGCGCCGAAGCTCTTGCGCACGTTCTGCATCTCGATCTTGGGGGTTTCGATCTTGGGCAGTTCTGTCATTGCGGTTTCGGTCATGCCGGGAACAGAGCCTCGGTAAGGATGTAGTTCGAGGCCAGGATCAGGATCGAGGCGGAGACCACCGCATTGGTGGTGGCGCGGCCGACGCCCTGGGCGCCGCGGCCGGAATTGTAGCCCTGGTAGCAGCCCATCATGGCGATGATGAAGCCAAAGACCGCCGCCTTGATCATGCCGGATGTCACGTCGCCGGCCTCCAAGAAGTCGTAGGTTGTTTTGATGTAGGTGGTGGCATTGAAGTCTAGTCGGGTGATGCCGACCAGAAACCCGCCCATGATGCCGATAATATCGCCGAAGAAGGCGAGGATCGGCATGGCGATGGTGGCGGCCAGCAGGCGCGGCGCTACCAGGTATTTCATCGGGTTGGTCGAAAGGGTGGTCAGGGCGTCGATCTGCTCGGTCACCCGCATGGTGCCAAGCTCGGCGGCGATCGAGGCGGAGACGCGGCCCGCCACCATCAGGCCGCCGAGGACCGGCCCAAGCTCGCGAGTCATGCCGATCGCGACAATCGAGGGCACTACGCTCTCCGCATTGAAGCGCGAGCCGCCAGCATAGATCTGCAAGGCCAGGGCGCCGCCAGTGAAAAGCGCGGTCATGCCGACGACGGGCAGGGAGAAGAAGCCGATTCGCATGAGCTGGCGCAGTATCTCGGCC
This sequence comes from Thermohalobaculum sp., assembly GCA_035527255.1. Taxonomy (GTDB): domain Bacteria; phylum Pseudomonadota; class Alphaproteobacteria; order Rhodobacterales; family Rhodobacteraceae; genus Thermohalobaculum. The sequence continues at coordinate 12,424 of DATLAW010000168.1, forward strand.
GGGTAGTAGGGCGGGCGGAAGACATGGCTGAGGCCGGAGACGGCAAAGGAGGAGAGCGAGCCGGTCGTCTGGCAGAGCCAGAGGACGGTGGCGCCGATCGAGGCGGTGAAGGTGTGCACAACGGAAAGTATGGGCATGTGCTCTCGCTCCGGTTTCTATTGGCGGGCGTGGCGGTCCCTCTCCCTATCCCTCACCCTTTTAGGGGGTGGGGACGCTATCTGAGAGGGTCGGCCCGATTGCCAGCCTGTATTCAGGCCCCCGTATAGCGCCGTTGGTAGCGTGTTCCAAGTGAGGTCAGGATTTCGTGGCCAATCGTGCTTGCCGCTGCGGCGAGATCGTCGATGGTTTGGTGGGGGCCGAGAATTTCGACCAGCGTGCCGGGCTGGGCGGTAGGGCAATCGGTTACGTCGAGGGTTATCAAGTCCATCGAGACGCGGCCCACGAAGGGCGCGGGTTGGCTACCGATGTAGCCGGTGGCGTTGCCGCCCAGAGCGCGGATCAGGCCGTCGGCGTAGCCGCTGGAGAGTGTGGCGATGCGCGAAGGGCGGTGGGCGGTCCAAGTGGCACCGTAGCCAACGGACTCGCCGGGGGCGACATCGCGGATCTGGATGATGGGGAGGTGCACGGTGACGGCGGGGCGGCCCGCGGTAAAGGGCCAGCCGCCGTAGAGGCCGATGCCGACGCGGGTCAGGTCGAAATGGTAGTCAGCGTCGAGGAGGATGCCGGCGGTGGCGGCGAGAGAGCGGGGGAGGTCGCTGATCGGCTTGGTCAGGCGGGTGAACTCGGCCAGTTGAGCCGGGTTCTGCGGATGGGCGGGAGCGTCGGCACAGGCGAGGTGGCTCATGATCAGGCGGACCGAAGCGGGGAGCGAGCCGAGGGAGGTGAATTCGGCAAGCTCCATGCCGAGGCGGTTCATGCCGGTGTCGAGTTGGATGGCGCAGGGGCCTTCGGGTGCATCGCGGAACCAGGCGGCGGCTTGGACGGCGCTGTTGAGGATTGGGCGGAGGGTGTGGGTGGCGTAGAAATGCCGGGCGGACAGCGCCCCCTCCCTTAACCTCCCCCCGACGGGGAGAGGCGACTGCGTTGCGCTGGGGTGAGAATGAGGTTCGGGTATCGGGTATCCGGCCAGGATGTAGATTTTGGGGTCGGGACCGAGGTTTTCGCGCAAGGATGCGCCCTCGTCGGGGAGGGCGACGAAGAAGGTGCGGGCGCCGGCTTTGGTTAGTGCGGTGCCGACCTGGGTGGCGCCGCAGCCGTAGGCGTCGGCCTTGATGACGGCGGCGGTTTCGACATGGGGTGCGGTCAGCGCGTCGAGGGCGCGCCAGTTGGCGACGATGGCGTCGAGGTCGATGATGAGGCGCCCGACCAGGCTCATGACGCCGACTTTCTGTCACCGAGGCGAGTTGTTGACGAGTCATCGATTGCGGGCATGATGCGGCTGGTGCGGGTTGATGGAGGCATCAGAAATCCGGCGTGTAGCCTGAGGTTTCGCGCACCGGATCCGAGAATTTGGTGTATTTACCTTCGAAGTACAGATCTACTGTGCCAATCGGGCCGTGGCGCTGTTTGCCGATGATGACTTCGGCACGGCCGTGCAGTTTTTCGGCCTTTTGCTGCCATTCGGGGAACTTGTCGCTATCGTCGGCGGGCTTCAGGCGTTCGTGGTAGTATTCCTCGCGGTAGACGAACATGACCACGTCGGCGTCCTGTTCGATCGAGCCGGATTCGCGCAGGTCGGCGAGTTGCGGGCGTTTGTCCTCGCGGTCCTCGACCTTGCGCGAGAGCTGGGAGAGGGCGATCACCGGAATATCGAGTTCTTTGGCGATGGCCTTCAGGCCTTGGGTAATCTCGGAGACTTCCTGCACCCTGCCATCGCTGCGGCCAGACGCGGCGCGGACCAGCTGGAGGTAGTCGATGACCAGAACGTCGAGGCCGAACTGGCGCTTGAGGCGGCGAGCCCGGGCGGCCAGGGTCGAGATTGGCAGGGCCGGGGTGTCGTCGATATAGAGCGGAGTGGTTTCAAGCTCGCGGGCAACCTCAAGGAAGCGGCGGAAATCCTCCTCCTGGATGCGGCCGGCAAGGAGTTCGTGGCTCTTGATCTGCGATTCGGCAGCGAGGATACGGTTGGCGAGCTGTTCGGATGACATCTCCAGCGAGAAGAAGCCGACGACGCCACCGGAGATCGCGCCCACCGTCCCGTCGGGTCTGGTGCCCTTCTTGAACTTGCGGGCAATGTTGAAGGCGATGTTGGTGGCGAGGGATGTTTTGCCCATTGAAGGACGGCCGGCGATTATGATCAGATCGGAGTTTCGCAGGCCGCCGAGTTTGTAGTCCAGCTCGTGCAGGCCGGAGGAAATGCCGGCCAAACCGCCGCCGCGCTGGAAGGCGGCGTTCACCACATTCGCCGCAGCCGCGGACGCATTGGCGAAGTTGATGAAGCCGCCTTGTCTGTTGCCAGTCTCCGCCAGCATGTAGAGGGCCTGTTCGGCCTCGGTTATCTGCTCGTTCGGTTCCGCCTCGGTGTCGAAGGTTGCGGCGCGGGCCATGATTTCCTCGCCGATGCGGACGAGGTCACGGCGGAGCGCCAGATCGCGGATAGTCTCGGCGTAATCCTTCGCCGCGACGATTGAAATGGTGGCGCCAGCGAGGCGCGCGAGATAGTCGGTGCCGCCAAGCTCCTGCAGCCCCTCGTCGTCCGCGAGGAAGGGTTTCAGGGTGACCGGCGAGGCCAGGGCGTTTTTCTGGATCCGCCGCGATGCGATCTCGAAGATGCGGCCGTGTACTGGCTCGTAGAAATGATGCGGCTTGACGATCGAATCAATCCGATCGAACACTTCGTTGTTGAGGAGTAGCGCCCCTAGCAGGGCCTGCTCGGCCTCGATGTTGCTGGGTTGCAACTGGGTAGTCGCGACTTTGCTGCCGTCTGCCATAGAATCAAGTGCCCCCGGATTGAGGTGCGTTTAGCGCACCATATACCAAGGAGCGCAAATGAACAGAACGAGAACTGAGCATTCTTTCTGTGGATCAAATTTGATAGTTTGTGGATAAGCTCGGGGGCGGATTTCGTAGGTGCCTGCCTGGTCGCGAATATGTGGGGTTTGGAGGGGGGAAATTTCCTGTTGATAGAGTTGTGCATGGCTTTGTGGAAAAACCCGGGCTTGGGAGAACAAAAATCCGCGCCCAGGGATCCCTTGGGCGCGGCGTTGTATTTGTCGAGGTGATGGACCGGGGTCCGAGTTCACTCGGGCTTGTGTTCGTCAACCAGAGTGCTTTCGCCGCCGAAGTCGTCTTCGTTGGCAGCACCGCCGAGGTCATCGAACAGCTCGGAGACCGCGAAGTCGGCGGCGGCATCGTCCTCAGCGCGAAGGTCCTGGACCGATTTGCCGGAAGCCTGAAGCGCCGCCTCGTCTGCGGACCGGGCGACGTTGACGTTGATCGTGGCCGAGACCTCCGGGTGAAGGATGACTCGGATCGGATGGAGACCAAGCACCTTGACCGGCCGGTCAATGGCGACTTGGCCGCGCACAACAGTGAAGCCGCCTTCGGTCGCCGCCTCGGCGATGTCGCGTGCGGTAACCGAGCCGTAGAGCGCGCCGGCTTCGGAGGCCTGACGGATGATGACGAAGGTCTGGCCATTAAGCTTTTTGGCAGCCGCCTCGGCTTCACCGCGAAGCTCGAGATTGTGGGACTCGAGCTGAGCACGCTCGGTCTCGAATCGGACAAGATTTGCCTTGGTAGCACGCAAGGCCTTGCCATGACGCAGGAGGTAATTGCGGCCATAGCCGTCCTTGACTGTGACCACATCGCCCATCTGGCCGAGCTTTTCGATGCGTTGCAGGAGTACGATTTCCATCGCGATCCCCTCCCTTAAGTTACAGCGTAGGGCAGAAGCGCGAGGAAACGGGCGCGCTTGATCGCACGGGCCATTTCACGCTGCTTCTTGGCCGAAACGGCGGTGATGCGCGAGGGCACGATCTTGCCCCGCTCGGAGACGTAACGCTGCAGCAGCCTTACGTCCTTGTAGTCGATAACCGGTGCGTCCGCGCCCGAGAAGGGGCAGGATTTGCGGCGGCGGAAAAACGGTGTGCGAGCCATCTGGATCCTCCTTCTCAGTCTTCGCGACGGGGACGGTCGTCCCGGTCAGGACGCGGGCCACGGTCACCACGGTCACCGCGATCCCGGTCGCCACGGAAGCCACCGCCGCCGCCGGGGCGGGGGCCGCGATCGTCACGGCTGTTTTTGGCCTGGACGATTGCACTGGGGCCTCCCTCGTGGGCATCAACCTTGATGGTCAGGATGCGCATGATGTCGTCGTGGAGGCCCATCAGGCGCTCCATTTCCTTCACGGCCGCCGAGGGGGCGTCAATGCGCATGTAGCCGTAATGGCCCTTGCGGTTTTTGTTGATCTTGTAGGCAAGCGTGCGCAGGCCCCAGTATTCGGTGCCCGTGACGTCGCCGCCGCCATCCTTGAGGATCTGGGTAAAATGCTCGACAAGACCTTCCGCCTGGGCGGTCGACAGGTCTTGACGCGCAATGAAGACATGCTCGTAAAGAGCCATTGTCACGTCCTTCTTGTTCCGGCGCGCTTCAAAATACGGGGGCAAATCTCCCGAACCCGTATACGAGAGGCGACGCGATCGATTAACCTCGGGAGACGGCGTGCGTATACGCGCCGGTGATGGCGAATGCAAGAGGTGCGCGAGCGCCGGGGGATGGGGAAATGCCGAAGCCACGGGCACGCGCGCTGGGCCTGGATTTTCCGGGTGAGCCCGGTGCGTGGAATGCGATTACCGATGTCGCCGGGGTGCGGGTCGGGATGACCACCTTGATCGCCGGGGAGGGTCCCCTGGTGCAGGGCCAGGGGCCGGTGCGGACCGGGGTGACGGCGATCCTTCCGCGCGCCGATGCGGAGCGACCGACACCGGTATGGGCCGGAACGTTCGTGCTGAACGGTAATGGCGAAATGACCGGCAGCCACTGGATCGAGGATGCCGGATATTTCCTGGGGCCGGTCTGCATCACCAACACGCATTCGGTCGGAATGGTGCATCACGGAGTGACGGCCTGGATGATCCAGCGCTATCGGGAAGCCTTCGAGGATTCGCGGATGTGGGTGATGCCGGTGGTGGCCGAGACCTGTGACAGTACACTCAACGACATCAACGGGCTGCATGTGAAGCCCGAGCATGTGTTTGCCGCGCTGGATGGGGCGCAGTCCGGGCCGGTGCCGGAGGGTAACGTCGGCGGCGGCACCGGGATGATCGCCTATGAGTTCAAGGCGGGCACCGGAACCGCCTCGCGCCGGGTTCGGATCGGGGGTGCGGATTATACTGTCGGCGTGTTGGTCCAGGCCAACCACGGCTTGCGGCCGTGGTTGAGCGTGTTGGGGGTGCCGGTCGGGCGCGAGATGACCGCTGATAGATTGCGCGACACCGAGGCTGGTTCGATCATTGCGGTAGTGGCGACCGATGCGCCGTTGTCGGCGTTTTCGTTGCGCCATGTGGCGCGGCGGGCGGCGCTGGGCGTTGGGCGGGGTGGGACGCCGGGCGGCAACGGCTCGGGTGATTTGTTCCTGGCCTTCTCGACCGCGAACCAGCGCGAGATGCCGGAGCTTTCCGGGCCCATGGAGACCTTCGAGTTTCTGAATGGCGAGTATCTGAACCCGCTGTATCTGGGCGCGGTGGAAGCGGTTGAGGAAGCGGTGATCAATGCGATGGTTGCGGCCGAGGACATGACGACGCTTAATCCGGCGGGGCGAGTTTGCCGGGCGATTGATACGGGCGGACTGGTCGATGTGTTGCGCAAGCACGGGCGGTTGCGGGCCAGTTGAGGGATACTGCGCGCCCTGCGGTCGGGTTGACAGCGGTGGCGGGTCGGGCGAGAGAGTTTTTGAGCGAGGCGGGAGAGCAGTATGCGCGCATTTACCTTTCCGGGGCAGGGCGCCCAGGCGGTCGGCATGGGGCAGGACCTGGCAGCGGCCTATCCGGCGGCGGCGGCGGTGTTCGAGGAAGTCGACGAGGCGCTGGGCGAGAAGCTGAGTGCGCTGATCTGGGAAGGCTCGGCCGAGGATTTGACCCTGACGGCGAATGCTCAGCCGGCGCTGATGGCGACATCGATGGCGGCAATGCGGGCGCTGGCGGTGGAAGGAGTGACCGTCGAGGCGGCGCGTTTTGTGGCCGGGCATTCGCTGGGTGAGTATTCCGCATTATGTGCAGCGGGGGCGTTGAGCCTGTCGGATACGGCGCGGTTGCTGCGCATCCGAGGCACGGCGATGCAGGCGGCGGTGCCGGTGGGGGTGGGCGCGATGGCGGCGCTGTTGGGGCTGGATTTCGCGACCGCCCGTTCGATTGCAGAGGAGGCTGCCCAGGGCGAGGTTTGTCAGGCGGCGAATGATAATGATCCGGGGCAGGTTGTCGTCTCGGGCCACAGGCGTGCGGTCGAGCGGGCGGTCGAGATCGCCAAGGGCCGGGGCGCCAAGCGGGCGCTGCTGCTGCCGGTCTCTGCGCCGTTCCACTGCGCGCTGATGCAGCCGGCGGCGGATGTGATGGCCGAGGCGCTGGCGGGCGTTGCGATTGTCGCGCCGAAGGTGCCGCTGGTTGCCAATGTCTGCGCCGAGGCGGTGAACGATCCGGCGGAGATCAGGGAATTGCTGGTCCGGCAGGTGACGGGGTCGGTACGCTGGCGCGAATCGGTGTTGTGGATGGCCGGGCAGGGCGTGACGGAATTGGTCGAGATCGGGGCCGGCAAGGCCCTGAGCGGCATGGCCCGCCGGATTGACCGGGAGCTGGCGGCAAGTGCGGTGAATACCGCCGCCGACGTGAAAACGCTGGCTGAGGCGCTGGCAGGCTGAGGGAGAGGTTGATGTTCGATCTGACCGGGAAGACGGCGCTGGTGACCGGCGCCAGCGGCGGCATTGGCGGGGCGATCGCGCGGCAGCTGCACGGGCAGGGCGCGACGGTGGCTGTCTCGGGAACCCGGATCGAGCCGCTGGAGGCGTTGGCGGCAGAGCTGGGTGCGCGGGCGCATGTGACCCCCTGCGATCTGTCGGATGCGGCATCCCTGGAGGCGCTGCCGAAGCTGGCGGCCGAGGCGATGGGCGGGCTGGATATTCTGGTCAACAATGCCGGTGTGACGCGCGACAACCTGTTCATGCGGATGTCGGACGACGAGTGGGACCAGGTGATCAGCGTCAACCTGACCGCGAGCTTCCGGCTGAGCCGCGCCGTGGTCAGGGGCATGATGAAGAAGCGCTGGGGGCGGATCATCGGCATTACCTCAATCGTCGGCGTCACCGGCAATCCGGGGCAGGGCAACTATGCCGCGGCCAAGGCCGGGATGATCGGCATGTCGAAATCGCTGGCGGCCGAGGTCGCCTCGCGCGGGATCACGGTGAATTGTATTGCGCCGGGTTTCATCGCCACGGCAATGACCGACAAGCTGAACGAGGACCAGAAGGGAAAAATTCTGGGGGCGATTCCGGCCGGGCGGATGGGAACTTCGGAGGAAATCGCCTCGGCGGCGGTTTATCTGGCGTCTGACGAGGCAGCCTACGTGACTGGCCAGACAATTCATGTGAATGGCGGAATGGCGATGATCTGACCTAACATTCAGAATTTGCGCCGCGCGGCAGTTGTGCTAAGGAACGCGCGGGAAATTCTGTACAGGCCGCCATTGTAACGCTATGGGGCCCCCGAGATACTAACAACGGATGGGTCGATGCGGCCCTAAAAACAGGAGCGGACATGAGCGACATCGCGGACCGGGTCAAAAAAATTGTGGTCGAGCATCTCGGCGTCGAAGAAGATAAAGTGATTGTTGGCGCCAGTTTCATCGACGACCTGGGCGCAGACAGCCTCGACACCGTTGAGCTGGTAATGGCTTTTGAGGAAGAGTTTGGGATCGAGATCCCGGACGATGCTGCCGAAAGCATCCAGACCTTTGGCGATGCGGTCAAATTTATCACTGAAAAGTCGGGCTAACACTGACTGATCGGATTGAAGGCGCGGCGATCGGGTGACCGAGAGCCGCGTTTTTGTTTGTACGCCCGCGCGCCGGTTGAGTATGAGTCTTGTTGAGAGAGGCCGGATTGCGCCAATTGCGGATCGCCGTGGGCCACGGGGAAACGGGACAGGAGCTTGATATGCGCCGAGTTGTCATCACCGGCCTGGGGATGCTTACGCCGTTGGCGTGCGGGGTCGAGCCGACCTGGGAGCGGCTGCTGGCTGGGAAATCGGGCGCTGGGCGCATCCTGCATTTCGATGCAACGCATCTGCCCTGCCAGATCGCCTGCGAGATTCCCTTGGGCGACGGCAGCGACGGCACATTCGATCCAGACCAGTGGGTCGCGCCAAAGGATCAACGCAAAGTCGACCGATTCATCACCTATGCGCTGTGCGCCGCCGAGCAGGCGGTGACCGACGCGGGCTGGAAGCCGGAGGACGAGGAAAGCCTGGAACGGACCGGGGTGATGATCGGCTCTGGGATCGGCGGGCTCGAATCGATTGCCGAGACTGCGGTGACGCTGAAGGAGCGTGGGCCGCGCCGGGTCTCGCCGTTCTTCATTCCGGGAGCGCTGATCAATCTGGCTTCTGGGCAGGTTTCAATCAAATACGGCTTCAAGGGGCCGAACCATTCGGTGGTGACGGCCTGCTCGACCGGTGCCCACGCCATCGGCGACGCGGCACGGCTGATCGCGCTGGACGATGCCGATGTGATGATCGCCGGCGGGGCGGAAAGCCCGGTCTGTGAAATCTCGGTTGCCGGGTTTGCGGCGTGCAGGGCGTTGTCGACGAGTTACAACGATTCACCGGAGCGCGCCTCGCGACCCTATGACAAGGGACGCGATGGCTTTGTCATGGGTGAGGGAGCCGGTATCGTCTTGCTGGAGGAATACGAGCATGCGGTGAAACGTGGCGCCAAGATCTATGGCGAGGTGCTGGGATATGGGATGTCGGGGGATGCGTACCACATCACGTCGCCCGCGCCGGACGGCAATGGCGGGTTCCGCTCGATGTCGGCGGCGTTGCGCAAGGCCGGGCTGGAGGCGGGCGCTATCGACTATATCAATGCACATGGCACCTCGACGCCGATGGGTGATGAGATTGAATTGGCGGCGGTGACCCGTCTGATGGGTCGGCATGCTGGCAATGTTACGATGTCGTCGACCAAGTCATCCACCGGGCATCTGCTGGGCGCGGCGGGGGCGATTGAGGTAATCTTCTCGGTCCTGGCGATTCGCGACCAGGTAGCACCGCCGACATTGAATTTGGAGGACCCGTCGGTCGTTAGCGAAATCGACTTGGCGCCGTTGAAGAAGGTCGAACGCGAGATCAATACCGTGCTGTCGAACTCGTTTGGCTTCGGCGGCACCAATGCCTCGCTGATCCTCGGACGGGTTCGCTGATGCGGGCACCGTGGAGCATGCGGAATCTCGCGGCGAATGTATTCTCGATTCTGATCGTCGTCGGACTTGTCGTTCTGATGGCGATCGGGCTCGCGAAGCGGGAGTTCTCGACTCCGGGGCCATTGCAGGAAGATGTCGTCGTGTTGGTACCGAAGGGATCGGGGCTGAAGGACACCTCGCGCCAACTGGCGCTGAGTGGGGCGATTCGCAACGGGTTTATATTTCGGCTAGGGGCACGATATCGACGCGAGGATCGTGCGATGCGCTATGGCGAATACCGGATTCCGGCCGGCGCGTCGATGGAGCAGATCCTGGCTATGCTGGTCGATGGCAAGACGGTCTTGCACAAGGTAACCGTGCCGGAGGGGCTGACGAGCTATCAAATTGTCGAACTGCTGCGGGGGACCGAGATACTGACTGGCGAAATCGCGGCGGTTCCGACCGAGGGTAGCCTGGCGGCTGAAACTTATACGATCGAGCGCAATCAGAGCCGTAGCGACGTGCTGAAGCAGATGGCGATGTTGCAGGCTGCGGTGCTGGCGGAAGCTTGGGAGAAGCGAGTGCCCGATCTGCCGCTGGCGAGTCCGGAGGAGGTACTGGTGCTGGCCTCGATTGTTGAGAAGGAGACCGGCGTGGCCGAGGAGCGGGCGCGGGTGGCGTCTGTGTTCATCAACCGGCTCAAGCAGGGTATTAGGCTGCAGTCGGACCCGACGGTGGTATATGGCCTCACCGAGGGGAAGGGTCCGCTGGGGCGGGGGTTGCGGCGATCGGAGCTGGATCGGGCGACGCCGTACAATACCTATGTGATCGACGGACTTCCGCCGACGCCGATTGCGTCGCCGGGGCGGGATGCGATCATGGCCGTGGTTAACCCGGAGGAGACCGGCTTCCTGTATTTTGTCGCTGATGGAACCGGCGGGCATGTCTTTGCTGAAACGCTTCAGGAGCACAACCGGAATGTGGCCAAGTGGCGAGAGATCGAAAAGAAAAATAAGCCTTAACAAATGGTTAACAGATATAAATTGCATGCCACTTGAAGATACTGCTTGACTTCGCGGACGCTGTCGAGTAGACATTGATCCAAGTTGGAAATGGTGTGAATGGGCGGGCCGGGGGGTCCGCCTTTGTCATTTCCAGCCTAAAATTCAATGAAAGGCACCACACGTGAGAACGACCGATGATCTCGGTCGGTGGGGGGTGTGAGCATGGATAAGGTGACGACAGCTAACCTGTCGATCCTGGCCCGTGCGCGGAATCTCTATGCCGGCCTGTCGCGCGGTCTGGAGGGTGAAGTCGATCGCCTGCAGACTGCATTGGAAATTGAAACCGACGAGAAGCGGATCAAGGCTATGACCGAGTTGATCCGGCACAACCAAAGAGCGCTGCAGATGGTGCTGGACCTGGAGGTCAAGCTGATGAGCGAGACTGACAAGCAGCGGCCTGGAGAGGGTGTAATAGATCTTGCCCAGGCCCGAGCTGAAATCGCCCGCCGCCTTGATCGCCTCGCTGGCTGAGGCGGAGCGGGGCGCGTTCATCGACGGGTTGTCGGTGAACGCGCTCGCGGCGATGCCCTGGCTGTGGGAGGTGTGGGCCCACCCGCAGCATCAGGTCGAGCCAGAAGGCGACTGGCAGACCTGGGTGATCTTGGGCGGGCGCGGTGCGGGCAAGACCCGCGCCGGGGCTGAGTGGGTCCGGGCGCAGGTGGAGGGAGCGATGCCGCTCTCGAAGGGCCGGTCACGCCGGGTGGCGCTGATCGGGGAGACGATCGATCAGGTTCGGGCGGTGATGGTTGACGGCGAATCGGGCCTGATGGCTACGGCGCCGCCGGATCGACGCCCGGAGCTGCGGATCAGCCAGAACCGGTTGATCTGGCCAAACGGCGCCGAGGCGACGCTGCTATCAGCGGCCAATCCGGAAGCACTGCGTGGACCGCAGTTCGATTGTGCATGGTCCGACGAAACCGGATGCCCTTCGGTAGACCTGGGGTCAAACCAGCCCAACTTGTTTTCGGACGCGAAAAGTTCGGAGAGCGCGCTGCCCTACGGATCGCTCGGCGTGCGAGACGATGAGATGCAGAGGCGGTTTTTGCAAGCCAAACTGGGCTATTGGTCAGAGTCGGCGAATGTTCCGATCTCAACGCTGACTGGCGAGCCAATGATCCCATCGGACCGTATTTTCGTCTGGACCTGGGACACGCGACCATGGCCCGATTTCCCGGTGCGCCAGAGCGTCTGGGCTGACGGTCCGGCGCATCGGCTGGGGCATTGGATCTCGGGTCGAGTGACCGCAAGCGCCCTGGCGAAAGTGGTGGCCGAGATTTGCCGACGATCCGGTATGGACGACTTCGATGTGGCGGATCTGTTTGGCACTGTTGATGGGTATGTGGTCGAGCGCGGGTCAACCGCACGAGATGCGCTGCAGCCACTGATGCTGGCGTTTGGATTCGATGCGTTCGAGAGCGGCGGCAAGGTTGTGTTCAGGATGCGGGGTGAGGCTCCAAGCCGGACGCTGGAGGAGGCGCGCCTGGTTGCGCCCCGGGGCCATGGCACGGCGTTTGAGCGCTCACGGGCGTCGATTGGGGCGGCGCATGATGTGGTTCGGCTGAGTTATGTCCAATCGGAAAGTGACTTCCGGGTTGGCGCCAGCGAGGCACGGCTTCCGGGAGGCAACCGGGAGCGGGTTACAGAAACGTCGCTGCCGTTATCGATCCCTGGTTCGCGGGCGCAACTGCTTGTCGACCGGTGGTTGGCGGAAAGCTGGCGATCGAGGGATCGGGCAGGGTTCACTCTGCCGCCTTCCGAGATCGGCATCGAGCCAGGTGACACGGTCGAGTTTGATCGATTCGGAGCGGCTGAAACCTATCGGATCGAGCGCATCGTTGATGCCGCCGGCCGCGAGGTCGAGGCAGTTCGGGTCGATGCCGCGATCCATGTTCCCAACGTCACGCCGGAGCAAAACCAGGAGACAAATCTATCCAGCCCGCCGGGCCCGCTATCTGCAGTATTCATGGATCTGCCGCTGGCGACCGGGGGCACCGATGACCACGAGGCGCGCATTGCCGCAACAGCCGATCCGTGGACCGACCGGATTGTGGTCTACCGGTCGATTGATGACGATGCCTATGAACTGATATCGAGCCTGGCCAAGCCGGCTATCGTCGGAACCACTCTGGATGTGGTTCCGATTGGAGCGCCAAACCGGTGGCAGCGGGTCTCGATGCGGGTTGCGACCCAAACAGCGGTGCTGGAATCGGCCGACCGGCTGCGGGTGCTGAATGGCGCCAATCTTGCGGCGCTGGAGTTTGCGCCCGGTGAGTGGGAAATCATCCAATTCCAGGATGCTGTCTTGGTCGCGCCTGGAGAATATCTGTTATCGACCTTGTTGCGGGGGTTGCGCGGGACCAATGGGCTTAGCGTCGCTGCGATAGCCGCCGGAGCGCGGTTTGTGCTGCTTGACGATGCCATCTTGCCGTTGCCGATGACGCAGGACGAACGTGGCCTTCCGAGGCACTATCGCGTTGGACCTTCGCGCTTTGGGCTATCGCATCCGAGCTTTGTTCATTCGGTCGAGACGCTTCGGGGGGTTGGGCTGCGGCCTTACGCTCCGGCGCATCTAAGGGCGCGGCGCGATATCGGGTCTGGTGATCTGGCGCTCCGCTGGATCAGGACCGGTCGCTATGGCGCCGACAGTTGGGAAAGCGTCGAGATCCCCCTGACCGAGGACCGCGAGGCATATCGGCTGCGACTGCTGGATGGCAGCATCCTGCTGCGCGAGGTCGAGGTCGCGGGGGCGGGCTTTGTCTACACTGCTGCGATGCAAACGACCGATGGTGCTGGATCGACGCTCGCAGCCCGCGTCGCGCAGCTTTCGACTTCCTTTGGTTACGGACCAGAAAGGGTGCTGATCACCAATGAGTAATTCCCCGCGAATTGGCCTGCCGTATCTTGATGCGGCGCAGGCCCAGAAACATGTCACAATGAACGAGGCGTTGGCGCGGCTGGACATCTTTGCCGCCGGCCGTGTCGAGACGATGGCGTTGGCATCACCGTCAGCCTCGCCAGCTGAGGGAGAAGGGCATATCGTTCCAGCCGCGGCGAGTGGTGCCTGGGCTGGGCACGATGGCACCGTGGCGGCATTCCTGAATGGCGGCTGGGAGTTCATTTCCCCGTGGACAGGCTGGCGGCTGTGGGTCGAGAGCGATACTGGCTTTGCCCTTTATGATGGCGCCGATTGGCAACTTGTCAGTCAACCGATCTCGCCGGGTGGAGCGATGACTGCGCTTCGTTCCGTGGAAGTCGATCACACCGTTGCTGCCGGAGCTACATCGGAGACAGCGGCGTTCATCCCCGACAAGGCTATCGTTCTGGGTGTGACTGCGCGCGTGACCGTTGGTATCACGGATGCTACTACGTGGTGGTTGGGCGTTACTGGCAGCCCGGACCGATATGGCTCCGGCTTTAGCGGCAGCCTCAATGCGTTCTCGCACGGTGTTACCGGGTCGCCGCTGGCCTATTTTGGCGGGTCAACTCTGTTGTTGACGGCCGCCGGTGGCAATTTCACTGCCGGAGAGGTCCGGATCGCTGTACATTACTTCGAGCTGTCTCCGCCGCGCTCCGTCTGAGGAACGTCAATACCGCGTCAGGTCATTTGCCTGAGGCGCAGCCAATACAAAGCGGCGTCGCCGGGTCAAGCTCGATCCGGCGCGCCGCAATTTCATCCCCGCATTTAAGACAATAGCCAAACTCCCCCTCGTCTATGCGCACGAGGGCGGCTGTGATCCGCCGCAATTCAGTCGCGCGGCGGCGTGAGGTTTCCATGGCCATCGCCTGGACCTGAAGCGCATCCATCCTACTGAGCCTGCCGACCGCCTGTTGATCCAGTTCAACCGGCGCCCTTTCACCTATTGAATCCGCGTCAGCGACACGGATCTGTGCAGCGAGTCTATCCAACGCCTTTCGAAATTCTTTGAGTTTTCCAAAATCCATCAGTGGAAATCCCGCGTCGATCCAACTATGTCCATTTCAGATGATAATGCGAAATTTCGCAAGCGATGGATCGGAGAGACGCCGATGACCTCAGAATCAAAGCTCAAACCCGGCCTGCAGACGGTTGATCCGGTTTGGCGGCAAATTCGCCAGGAAGCCGAAGTCCTGGCGGCCACTGAGCCATTCATGGCCAGCCTCGCGCATTCGGTCGTGTTGCATCACGCTACACTCGAGTTGGCGTTGAGCTATCGCCTGGCGCAAAAACTATCGTCGCCGGAAATGTCGCCGCTGTTGTTGCGCGAAATGGCAGACAGCGCCTATTCCTCTGATCCGTATATGGGTGAGGCTGGCCGCGCCGATATCGTAGCGGTCTATGATCGCGACCCCGCCTGTGACCGGATGCTGCAGCCGTTGCTTTATTTCAAAGGTTTTCTGGCGATCCAGTCCTATCGGCTGGGGCATCATCTGTGGGTTGAGGGGCGCAAGGATCTGGCGCTGTTCATGCAGATGCGCTGCTCCGAGGTCTTTGGCGTCGATATCCATCCGGCGGCGCGCGTCGGAAAGGGTATCATGATCGATCATGCGCACAGCATCGTCATCGGCGAGACCGCGGTGGTTGGCGACGATGTCTCGATGCTGCACAGCGTTACTCTGGGCGGCACCGGCAAGGCGGGCGGCGACCGTCACCCCAAGATCGGTGATGGCGTTCTGATCGGCGCTGGGGCGAAGGTGTTGGGCAATATCACGGTCGGTAACTGCTCGCGCATCGCCGCCGGCTCGGTGGTGTTGGAGGACGTGCCGCCGTGCAAGACGGTCGCCGGCATCCCGGCGCGGATCGTCGGCGATGCCGGCTGTGACCGGCCGTCCCATACGATGGATCATCTAGTCGGCGGATGAACGCCTGAAGAATCTCTGATATCGATCTGTAATGAAACAAAAAACCCGCCGAGTTCGACGGGTTTTTTTGTTGTTAATTATTCGGCGACCGTCCGCCGCCGCCGCCCTTCGCGGCGGCCGCGGGCGCCTTCCTCGACCTCGCCCTCGGCCAGCGGCGGCTTGCTGTGCTTGATCCACCGGGCGCCGTTCGGGTCGTTGTTCATCAGCAGGTTGGCGGCGCGGATGGCCTCCATTTCCTGCGGGCGCACCGGGTTCATGATCGCCGAGGTCATGCCGGAGGCAATCGCCATCGGCAGGAAGGCGGCGTTGATCGAGTGCCGGTTCGGCAGCCCGAACGACACGTTCGAGGCACCGCAAGTGGTGTTCACGCCCAATTCCTCGCGCAGACGCCGGACCAGGGCGAAGACCTGAAGGCCGGCGGTTGACATAGCCCCGATCGGCATCACCAGCGGATCGACGACGATGTCACAAGCCGGTATGCCGAAATCGGCGGCGCGCTGGACGATCTTCCTGGCTACCTCAAAGCGCACATCCGGGTCCTCGGAGATGCCGGTGTCGTCGTTCGAGATCGCCACCACCGGCACGTTGAATTTTTTGACCAGCGGCAGCACCAGCTCCAGGCGGTCCTCCTCACCGGTCACTGAATTTAGCAGCGGCCGGCCCTGGCAGGCTTCAAGGCCCGCCAGCAAGGCCCCGGGCACCGAGCTGTCGATGGATAGCGGGACATCAACCAGGGCCTGCACCAACTCGATCATCCGGCGCATCAGCGGCGGCTCGGTCTCGTTCGGGTTGGGGTTCGAGTTGTAGACCACACCGGCATTGATATCGAGCATGGTGGCGCCACACGCGACCTGCTCCAGCGCATCGGCCTCGACGGTTGAGAAGTCACCGGCCTCCAGTTGGGCGGCCAGCTTCTTGCGTCCGGTCGGATTGATGCGCTCGCCGATCACGCAGAACGGCTGGTCGAAGCCGATGATGGCGGTGCGGGTCTTCGATTCAACGACGGTACGGGTCATTATTTTGATCTCCTCAGGCGTTCGCTGCGCGGGATGTGGGCCGGGCGGCGCCAAATTCGGTGGTAAACTCGGCGGTCTTTGTGATGCCGCCGAGCGGGAAGAAGTGAACCTGGGCGATGCCAAAATCCGGATTACTTGCCTTGTGGATGGCCAATTCGGTCAGGATTTCCTCCGGGGTGAAGGGCAACACCAGCTTGGCCACATCGGCGGCGCGGCGTTGCAACACGCGCAGGCTGGGGCCGACACCGCAAGTCATCGCGAATTTGATCATCGTCTGCAGCTTCGCCGGCCCGGCGATGCCGATATGGACCGGCAGGTCGATGCCCTCGCGCTGCAACCGGTCAACCCATGCGATCACCGGCTTTGCCTCGAAGCAAAACTGGGTCGCCAGCGCCATCTCGGCGTCGGTGCGCGCGGCGAACGCCTGTTTCCAGCGCAGCGCATCCAGCACGTTCCTGTCCGAGCCATCGGGGTCGATGTCCTTGTTGCCCTCGGGGTGGCCAGCGACATGCAACCGCTTGAACCCGGCCTTGTCGAACAGCCCGGTCTCCATCAACTGCATCGAGCAGTGGAACTTTCCGTGCGGTTTGTCGACGCCGCCAGCCAGCAGCAGCGCCTGATTGATGCCGGCGTCGCCCTGGTAGCGGGCGATCCAGTCGCCGAGCATGGCCTCGTCGCCGATGATACGGGCCGGGAAGTGCGGCATGACCGGAAATCCCTCAGCCGTGATCCGCTTTGCGGTCGCGACCATGTCCTCGATCGGGGTACCCTCGATATGGGCGACATAGACCCGGGTGCCTTCCGGCAGGATGGCGCGGAAGTCATCAATTTTCTCGGCTGTCCGCGGCATGACCTCGATTGAATAGCCGTCGATGAACCGGGACAGCGCGCCCGAAACGTTCGGCTGCGCCGCCGAATTCCCCTTGCGCCCGAACAGATTGAAGATGTTGGCCATTCACGTTCTCTCCTGGAATTGGGTCTTGAAATCAGGCTTTCGCTACCGCCCAGCCGTCACTGGCGATCAGAGATTTGATCCGCTCGCTGTCGAACTCGGTATCCAATCGGGCCGCCTCGGCCGCCGCCACTTCTTCCAGATCGCCCTCGACGGCAACTGGATCGCCGCGCCGCCATTCCGCCATATAGGCGTCGGCATCGCTGGCGCCGACCTTCATGGCGCATCTGTCGATCGCCTGCTCGAAGCGCTCCGGCAATTGGCGCTTGGCCGCGGTGCGGCCTTGCTTGACGATAACCTGAGCGGGGATATCCCGCCAATAGACGACAGTGATCTGCGCCATGATCCACCCTTGATACTTTGTCCAGTGCTCGCCCCGACCGGCCCTTACATAAACCAGCCGGAAATCCGCGAGCGTAGATTTTCGACTTGGTGAGAGGCATCTGCGACACTTGCTATTTATGGCCTACGGGCCACTAAAATGGTGTATACAGGTATGCGTCGCATTTAGCCATTGATACGTCGATTCTATGCAATTAACTTTATGTGAACGCGCCACTTGCATGAACGATGCGACCTGGGGCCGGGGCGCGCAGTTCTGCAACGCAGACTTGGAGAGCTGAACGAATGACATCGCAACCGCCGGCGGCACGGATCGCTCCCCGGATCAGTTTCGAATTCTTCCCGCCGAAGACCCCGCGGGCCAGCATGGCGTTGTGGGAATCGGTTCAGCGGTTGGCGCCGCTCGCTCCCAGGTTCGTTTCCGTCACCTATGGCGCCGGTGGCACCACTCGCGACCGCACCATGTCGGCAATCCTGGCGATCCGCGATTGCGCCCGCCTGAACGTTGCCGGGCATTTGACCTGCGTCGGTGCGACCCGCGCCGAGGTTCTGAAGGTTGCCAGCAACTATGCCATGCTCGGCTGTCACCGCATCGTTGCGCTGCGCGGCGATCCGCCCACCGGGCAGAGCCGTTTCGAGCCGCACCCCGACGGCTTTGCCGGGGCCGCCGAGCTTGTCGCCGCGCTGTCCGATCTGGGGCAGTTCGACATCTGGGTCGCAGCCTACCCGGACGGTCATCCGGAGGCATCCAGCCCGCAGGCGGATATCGATCAGCTGAAACGCAAGCTCGATGCCGGGGCCACCGGGGCGATCACCCAGCTGTTCTTCGAGAACGATACCTTCTACCGATTCCGCGATTCCTGCGCCGCGGCGGGTATCACGGCACCGATCGTGCCTGGAATTCTGCCGATCGAGGATTTCGAAAAAACCGTTCGATTCGCCGACAGCTGCGGTGCAACCGTGCCAAAGTGGATGTTCAAGGCCTTCGGCAATGCCGACGATGACGCCTCGCACGATCTGCTCTCAATCGCCATCGCCACTGAACAATGCGACGAGCTGATGTCCAATGGCGTCAACGATCTGCATTTCTACACTCTCAATAAATCCGAGTTGGTGTTTCAGGTCTGCCGCGCCTTGGGGATCGAGCCTCAACCGGCGCAGCTTGCCGCCGGTTGCGGCTAGTGGTTCAACCGAGACGGAAGAGTCCGGCGCAAGCCGGGCCTTTCGTCGAGAAAAGTTGAGCCATCACAAAGAGGTGGCTAGTGGTTCGGCCCGATATTCCGGGATCGGAATGTCGGATTCGATCCACTAGGCGGCAACCTGCGCGCTTGCCGCCACGCGCCACGCACCCTAGAGCTAGGGGCGGAATGACTAATTGTGGCGGTGCGCAGTGACGACGGCTCAAATCAAGGCAGGCGATGGCGAACCGGGTCCAGGAAGCGGACCCCGGAGCGCTGCTGACTCGATTGGTTCAAAGTCGCCGATTGCCGCGCTAGATCTCGGCACCAATAATTGCCGCTTGCTGGTGGCGCGACCAGAAGGCGAAAGTTTTGTCGTCGTCGATGCCTTTTCCCGCTCAATCCGGCTGGGTGAGGGTGTCGAGCATTCTAACCAGCTTGGTGTGGCGGCGCAGGCGCGCGCCCTGAAGGCGCTTCATATATGTGCTTCGAAGATTCGCCAGCACGGCGTCACCGATGTACGTATCATCGCCACCAAAGCGTGTCGCCGCGCCGTGAACGGCGCCGGATTCGTCCGTCGGGTGGCACGTGAGGTTGGCCTCCAGATGGAAATCATCTCGGCCGAGGAAGAAGCCCGATTGGCCGTCGCTGGTTGCGCTCCCCTTGTCGATCCGGCCGCCGAGCATTTGCTGGTTTTCGATATTGGCGGCGGTTCGACCGAACTTATCTGGGTGGACATGTCCCGGACCCCGCCCAGCCGGCGCGTTAGCTTGATTCGTGCCTTGGCGCCGACCAATAGACCCAATCCCGAAAGCGCCGATGCTCGTGCCGCCGCCGCCCATATCACCGATTGGATTTCTGTGCCGCTGGGCGTATCGACGCTGCATGAGCGCTTCGCTTTGGCCGACAATGATACCGAGCGCTTCGCCGCCATGTCGCGCCATTTCGAGGATCAGCTGGCGCCATTTATTCCGTTTCGCTCAGTTGACCGCGCTGCCATGACAGAGCATCTGCAAATCATCGGCGTCTCCGGTACCGCCACCACCTTTGGGGCGATGCACCTGGAGTTGCGCAATTACGACCGCAGCAAAGTCGATGGCCTGTGGCTGCCAACGAAAAGTGCTGCCGTGGTGGCCGAAGGGCTCCTGTCACCAGGACATGCCGCCGTTGCAAATGCCGTGGTTGGCGCTGGCCGATCCGACCTTCTACTCTCCGGGGCGGCGATCCTGATGACCATCCTGCGCAGTTGGCCGGTCGAGCGCATGCGCGTCGCTGACCGTGGTTTGCGTGAGGGCATGCTCTACGGGCTGCTGGAACAGCGCCGGATCGCAGCACAATGAGCGGTGGCAAGGGCGGATCTGGCCGCGGCGGCCGCGACCTCACAGTCCGTGTCAAGTCCGCCAAGGGGCGAAAACTGTCCTCGACCCGGTGGCTGCAACGCCAACTCAACGATCCCTATGTCGTGCGGGCGAAGAAGGAGGGTTATCGCGGCCGGGCCGCTTACAAGATTCTCGAGATCGATGACCGCTTTCGTTTTCTGGTTCCCGGCGCCCGCGTGGTTGATCTGGGCTGCGCTCCAGGTGGCTGGTGCCAGGTGACGGTCCGACGGGTCAACGCGCTGGCCGAGAAGCCCGGCAAGTCGCGCGGCACCGTCCTGGGCGTCGATATTCAGGAGGTCGAAACGATCGCCGGTGTCGACCTCATGCACCTTGATTTTCTCGAGGAGGGCGCCGATGACGCAGTCAAGGCCCGCCTCGGCGGTCAGGCCGACGTGGTGATGTCGGACATGGCGGCAGCCTCCAGCGGCCACCGCGCCACCGACCACATGAAGATCATGGCGCTGGCCGAGGCAGCGGCGCAATTCGCCTTCGAGGTACTGGCGCCCGGCGGCACCTTTGTCGCGAAAGTGCTGCAGGGCGGCACCGAAAACGAACTTCTGGCAATGCTAAAGCAGCGATTCACCAAGGTCCTACACTTCAAGCCGCCCGCAAGCCGCAAGGACAGCGCCGAGATGTTCGTTGTGGCGACCGGATTTCGCGGCGAAAACAGCCCGAGTGAACCTCAAGACCTGCCATAGAATATCCCGAGATTGAGAGGAATTCGAAATGAGCGCAAATCTTGCCCGCCTGCTACCAAACGGTGATCCGCAATCCGGAATGAAGCCGTCGACCCTGACCAATCCGGAGGCCTTCCTCACCGGCGACCATAGCGAGACCAGCCATACCGCCTTCACCAACCGGCAAGGCAACGTGACCGCCGGTGTCTGGGAATGCGCGCCCTGCAAGGAGGAGATCGAGCGCTACGGCGTCGATGAACTCTGCACAGTGATCAGCGGCTCCGTGACCATTACCGGCCCGGATGGCCACGCCGAGACCTTCGGACCCGGCGACAGTTTCGCAATCGGCCAAGACTTCAAGGGCACCTGGCATATCACCGAGACCCTCAAAAAGTTCTGGATGATCGTCGAACCAAAGTAGGGCGGGGTTCACCCCGCCATTCCGGCTCGGTCAAATACGTGGCGGGGGCAACCCCGCCCTACGGTGCTGCTCAAAATTCCATTTATTTATTATTGAATTATATCAACGTTTTAACCCCCTGCTCAACCTTGAGCACTCCTACCGCGCACCGCGCGCATGAAAGATGAACCCCAGAAAATTCAGCAACAGCTGCGCCGCCAGGATCTGGGTTGACCCTGAGTGGTCGTAGTCCGGCGCCACCTCGACCAGGTCGATGCCGACAATCTCGTGGCCTCTCACAGCTCCCTGCAGCATTTCCAGCACCTCGTAATACAGGAACCCGCCATGGCTCGGCGTGCCGGTTCCGGGTGCTATCGACGGGCAGAACGCGTCGATATCGATGGTCACGTATAGCCGCGCCCCCTTGGGAATGCGGGCCACGACCTGTTCGATCCCCAGTTTGCGCACCTGCCGCACCGACAGGATATCCGACCCCATCGCCCGCGCTGCCTCATAGCCCTCCTTGACCGTTGACGAGACGTTACGGATGCCAAGCTGGGTCAGCCCGGTCACGTAACCCTTCTCCGCCGCACGGCGCATCGGGTTGCCATGGCCAAAGCGCACCCCGTGGCGTTCGTCTACAAAATCCAGATGGGCGTCGATCTGCAAAATGTGGATCGGCCCCCGTCCTTCGAAAGCGTTCACACAGGGAATATTGACCGAGTGATCACCACCGATCACCACCGGCAATGCCCCCGCGCCCAGAATTTTCCGCACCCCGTACTCGATATTGGCATGCGACTTGATCGTGTCCGTATGGACGATGTCCGCGTCCCCCAGATCGACGATGCGCACATCCGCGCCCAGATAGGTGGCGTCGTCCTCGTGGTCATAGGCCCCGGCATGCCCGAACGCGAACAGCGTCGAGGCGTCGCGCACCCCGCGCGGCCCGAAACGCGCGCCGCTCCGCCATTGGGTGCCGAAATCGAACGGCGCTCCCAGAACGCAAACATCGGCGTCAATCTTGTCCCAATCCGCGACATAGGGTTTCTTGGCAAAGGTGGCGATGCCGACAAAGGGCAGATCCAGCCGCCCGGCCTCATAGCCATGTCCCGCCATGATCGTCTCCCCTGACCGCTTCAAACGCAGTTCAATCATAAGCATGGCCGCCCTGGCTCCGAAAGCAGTATCTCGCATCACACTCCGGCCTTCACCGAAACCCCCTTCCCTTCGCGACAGCAACGTGAGATAGGGAGCCGCCAACAGCGCAACTCCGGAGATAACGCCATGGAGATTCGTGAGGCACTCACCTTTGACGACGTTCTGCTTGTTCCGGGGGCGTCCAACGTTCTGCCGACCGGCGCCGATGTTCGCACTCGGGTCACCCGCGAGATCGAGATGAACATCCCGTTGTTGTCCTCGGCGATGGATACCGTCACCGAGGTCAACATGGCCATCGCCATGGCCCAGGCTGGCGGGATCGGGGTGATCCACCGCAATCTCGATCTGCTTGAACAGGCGGCCCAGGTCCGTCAGGTCAAGCGCTTCGAATCGGGCATCGTCTACAATCCGATAGCCCTTCGCCCCGATCAAACGCTGGCCGACGCCCAGGCGCTGCAGAAACAATACAACATCACCGGCTTTCCGGTTGTCGATGCCGACAAGCGGCTGGTCGGCATCCTGACCAGTCGCGACATCCGTTTTGCCGAAGACCCGCGCACTCCGGTCTCCGCACTGATGACCGCCTCGAACCTCGCCACCGTGCGCGAGC
>DATLAW010000169.1:0-12794 GCA_035527255.1 Thermohalobaculum sp.
AGTTTTTCCGGCCCAGGGCTATCGGCTTCATCGCTCGTTCGGCCGAATTATTATCGGGCATGCTGACATCGGCGTTTCGATTTCACGTCCTGTCTTTCCATCTGTCGTGGTAGGCGGGGTTAGCGGGATCGGGGCGTCGGAGTGCGAAGAAGCGGGCAGGCCGAATAGACAATGAGCTGCGAGCTCGTGTTGTTATCTGGCCGCCCCCACGACCAGCCCGTCTGCGCCGAGAGCGCGTATCCGTAGTTGTCGTACAAGCCCGCGCACTCCTTTGACAACAAGAAGGAGTACATATGATGAGATCAATCGGAATGGACGTCCATCGAAGTTTCGCGCAGGTCGCGATCCACGATGATGGCACTATCGTAGATAGTTTCCGGGTGGATATGGAGCATGATGCGGTGGTCGCTTTTGGGCGAAGTCTAAAAGCGGATGACGAGGTAATTCTTGAGGCCACGGGAAACACCGCGACGATCGTCCGCCTTCTGACGCCGTTCGTGGCCCGGGTCGTGATCGCCAATCCGCTTCAAGTGAAGGCGATTGCTCATGCCCGGGTAAAAACCGACAAGGTAGATGCGAAGATTTTGGCTCAGCTTCACGCCGCGGGATTTCTCCCAGAGGTCTGGGCGGCGGATGATGCGACGTTGAATCTCAGACGCCTGGTATCGGAACGCGCCGCCACCGTCAGGTCAATCCGTCGGTTGAAAAGCCGTGTCCAAGCCGTTCTTCATGCCAATCTGGTGCCCAAATACGCAGGACATCTATTCGGAAAGGGCGGTCGAGGTTGGCTGGCGAAGGTTCCTTTGCCAAAGGCAGAACGAGATCTGATCGGCCGCCATCTCGATGAATTGGATTGGATGAATGCCAAGCTTGAGAAGCTCGATGCAGACCTCATCCGGATCTCCCTGGATGATCAAAGGGCGCGCAAGCTGATGACCGTGGCCGGTATCAGTTCTGTCATCGCGACAGCCGTCCTTGCATCGATAGGCGACATCAGTCGGTTCGCCACGCCGGAAAAGCTTGCCAGCTACTTTGGTCTGACCCCAAGGATACGCCAATCAGGCGACCGCGGAGCCATCCACGGCAGGATCTCGAAGCAGGGAAATGCGACAGCCCGGACGATGCTTGTTGAAGCCGCCTGGGGTGCCGCTTCAGTCCCCGGTCCGTTGCGGGCGTTCTTTCTGCGGATCAAGGATCGAAAGGGCGCGAACGTCGCGGCCGTTGCCACGGCACGCAAGATTGCAACGCTGATCTGGCATCTCCTCACGAAGGACGCCCCCTACCAATGGGCGCGTCCGGCATTTGTCGCAATGAAGATGCGCAAACTTGAACTGCGTGCAGGCGCTCCCAAGGCGCACGGCAAGGCCGGGCCAGGTCGCGACTACTGGATTAAGGAGCTGCGTCACCGGGAGATTGAGCTCGTTGCTAACGCAGAAAACGCTTACGCGCGGATGGTAGAAGCCTGGCGAGAAAAGCCCCCAAAACCAAAAACTGGCTGAGAAAAGGGCTGTTCAACAACATCCGTATCGGCCTCCAGGAAGCCGTGGTCGAGATACGGGCGCAGCTTCTTCATGCGGGTCAGGGCATACCGGATCGCCTTGGCGAGTTCGGACTTGCCCGAGATCTTCGGCAACTGGGCGTGCAGCCAGACCTCCAGATCGTCGAAGATTGGTCGGGCATGAGCTTGCCGGAGCCGGACCCGCTCGTCGGGCGGTTGGCCGCGGGCCTCCTTCTCGACGCCATAGAGCCCGGCAATGCGCTTGATGGCTTCTTGCGCGATGATCGAGCCTTCCGACTGGAAGACGTCGGTGAACTTGCGCCGGATATGGGCCATGCAGGCGACTTCATGGACATCACCGGATCGGTAGAGGTCGTTGAACCCGGCATAGCCATCGGCATGCATCCAACCCTTGTACCCGGCCAGATGTTTTGTGGGATGCTCGCCCTTGCGGTCGGCGGTGAACTGATACCATGCCGCTGGCGGATCATCACCGCCCCAGGGACGTTCGTCGCGGACATAGGTCCAGATCCGGGCGGTCTTGCATTTGCCAGCGCCTGGCGCCTGCAGCTTGATCGGGGTGTCATCCGCAAAGATCGCCTGCCCGCGCTGAACATGGCGACCGATCGCATCGGCCAATGGTTCCAGCAGTGCCGCCGATTTGCCAACCCAGTCGGAAAGGGTCGAGCGGTCGAGATCGATGCCTTCGCGTTCGAATATCTGGCTCTGGCGGTATAGCGGGAGATGATCGGCGTACTTCGAGACCAGCACATGCGCCAGCAGACCAGGACCCGGACGCCCCCGCTCGATCGGACGCGAGGGCAGTGGCGCCTGGCAGATCGCCTCGCAACATGAACACGCCATGCGCGGGCGAACGATGCGGTTCACGACGAACCGGCCGGGAACATATTCCAGCTCCTCGGTGACGTCCTCGCCGAGTGTCTTCAGCGCACCGCCGCACTTACCGCAGGCATCGCCGGGCGACAGCACTTCCTCATTGCGCGGCAGATCGGCCGGTAGTGGCTTGCGCTTCGGTTTGTTCTTCGGATCGATCGCAGCATCGCTCAGGGGCGCGATCTGCTCCGCCTTTGCGGCTGCGATCTCCGCGTCTTCGAGCCGGAGCTCAAGCTGATCCAGCGTCTCGGACCTCACACCGAACCGGTGCCGGCGGTGCCCGGCAAGCTCGTGTTTGAGCTTCTCGATCTGCAGCGCCTGGGACTTGACGAGCGCCACCAGATTGACCGCCGCCTTGCGAAGTTCGGCAGGCTCTTCGGGCAGCGATCTGATGTCTTCCAGCATGGTCATTTTATAGCCGAACAGCGCGGCATGGGGAATCCCTGAAAGCTAATATCTCTCTGCTTTCGTTCAGAATCTTACCCTGTCGTCAAAGGTCGCCAGGTCCGCTGCGGTGCCCGCCAGTCGATGCCTTCCAAGAGCATCGCGAGTTGCGCCGGCGTCACCGACACGCGCCCGTGAGCCGGCGACGGCCAGACGAACCGGCCGCGCTCCAGACGCTTCGAGAACAGACAGGCGCCCTGGCCATCAAACCAGATCACCTTGATCAGGTCACCGCGCCGACCACGGAAGACAAACAGGTGGCCAGAGTATGGGTCCTGCTGCAGCACCCTCTCGGCCAGCGCCGACAGCCCGTTGAACCCCTTGCGCATGTCGGTGACCCCGGCTGCCAGCCAGACCTTCGTCTGCGCGGGAACAGGGATCATGCGCTCAGACCTCGCGCCAGACGAACCACCATGTCCGGATCAAAGGCGCCGCTGAGCGTCAGCCGATGGCCTGAGGCAAGCGCGATCTCGATCCGGCTGTCGCTGGCGGAACAGACCGGCTCGGCCGGGACACTGACCCCAGCCGGCGCCACCTCGACCGGCAGGAACGCTGTTGCATCCCGACCAGGACCGAACCGTGGGTCGCCGCGCCAGAGGAACACCATGTTCGCGTTGAGGCCATGCTGACGCGCCACTGCGGCAACCGACGCGCCCGGTTCAAGCGTCTCGGCGACAACCCGCCGCTTGAACGCCTTCGAATAACTCCGACGCTTGCCTTTCCGATGATCCGCCAAGAGTAAGTGTCCGCGTAAATTAAGCGGACACGATCGCCCGCAATCACGCGAAGATTCGCACGCCGTTCACAAGGCAATCAAGGTCGGGCAGGCCGGCCGTGTGTGGACGCCCCTGCAGATGCAAGCTTTTTCTTTGGACAGATCTTGGCATGTGGTCAGGTGCTGACGTGTGTTCGGCCTCGAGTTGCGGCATCTCACACGCCGCGGGCCCGTATGGTGATACGCAGATCAGGTCCATAACGGTCACACGCGCTTTGATGTGCGCCGTCCGGCTGCTGGTTTTCCCGACCCGGTCTCGTTGACCGTTTGCCCTTACTGTCCTCCGACCTGCTCACATCCCCGACGTCACCCGAACAGCCACCGCCTCACGCGGCCACTGACGGATCCTTGTACACTCCGCCCTTCGCCATCAGCGCCCAGGCGATCCGCGCCATGCGGTTGGCCAGCGCCACCGCGACGAGCATGCGTGGCTTTCTCTGCAGCATCCTCCAAAGCCAGCTTCCTTCCGGCGCCCCGCGCCGCGTCGCCCACCGAACGACAGCCATCGCGCCGGTGATCAGCAGCCGTCGCAGATCACGCTGACCCATCTTCGAAGTGCGCCCCAACCGCTCTTTGCCGCCAGAGGAATGTTGTCTGGGCGTCAGCCCCATCCAGGCTGCGAAATCACGACCCTTCGCAAAGCTCTCGGGCGGAGGCGCGAACGCCATCATCGCTGCGGCGCTGATCGGCCCGATCCCGGGAACCGTCATCAGGCGCGCCGTGATATCGTCGCGCCGTACCTGATGCCGGATCTCTTTCTCCAGCTCGTCTATCTTGGCCTGTAACATCGCAATCTGATCGAGCAGCATCCGGGCGAGCGCGACGACCGGTTCTGGCAAGCCGCTTTCGACCTCCTCCACAGCCCGGATCAATCGGCCAAGATGCGCCGGGCCTTCCCGCCAGCGATGTCGAGGCGTTGGTCGAACGTCGGCTCACCGGTTACCTGAGCAACCAGGCGGCAATCTTCGGTGCGATCGTGTCATTCACGGGGGATGTGAACGAGCAGAAAAGGATCACCGACCGAGCTGCGGACCTGGCCGAACGCTGGGCCGGTCTTCAGTCTTCTTTGAGACGCGCGATCCTCCAGCGCATCGTCGATCGGATCGATGTGCAGCGCGAGACGGTGGAGATCGCGATCCGCCCTTCAGCCATCCCGGAAATCGTCAAACCCGACTTCGACCCGAAGGCCGCGCCGGAAACTGCGGATGACGGCTCCACCATCAGCTTGTCTATCGCCGCCCGGCTGAAACGCGTAGGTATGGAAACAAAGCTTCTGATCGAGGGCGCCGGCGGCGAGACACGCCATGAGCCCGACCGCAGCATGCTGCGATTGCTCGCCCAGGCGCATCGCTATCGCGAGATGCTGCTGACGGCGCAAGGCAAGACTATGCTTGAACTCGCTGAAGAGGCGGGCGTCGGCCGGCCTTACTTCTGCCGGGTCGTGCGGCTCGGCTTCCTCGCCCCGCAAATCGTCCAGGCGATCCTCCGCCGCCGCCATCCATTGGAGCTGACCGCGAAGCGCCTGTCGCTTCACATCACTCTGCCGAACCAATGGAACGATCAGATGGTCCGGCTGGGCACCGCCTGACTCACGCCAGAACCGGCAACCATCATCGCCCTTCGCCATGCCGGCGGAGGGCGATGCGCATTCCGGAGAGCCATATCGACGCACGGCTCTCAAAACTTGGGGCACCCCCGAAAACCGCGTAGGAGACTTTCGGGATAGCGGCGGCCAGTTTGCGGCACTCACACAGTCTCAGAGAGCCGCTGACCCAGGCACCATCGGTGTAAGTTCCGGGAACGTCGGAGGTATTCCCAGGCGCGCCCGCGTAGGATGAATATGTAGGTAAAACAATAGGTTAACTGGCGGAGAGGGTGGGATTCGAACCCACGGTACCCGCAAAGGTACAACGGTTTTCGAGACCGCCCCGATCGACCACTCTGGCACCTCTCCGCGGTAGGGCTATCGCCCGGGGTGCGCGGAACCTAGTCATGAAGGGGGAGTTGCGCAAGCGCGAAATTGCCGCCCCGTGGGCGCCCTCTGTCGAGTCTTAAGAACGATCGCGGCGGGCTTGACTTTGCCCCCCGCCATGCTCATAAGTCCGGCTCCGTCGCAGGCCTCCTGCCCGCAGCGGCTGAATTGTGTTGCCCGGGAGACCGGGCGCGCTGTCCGAGGCGGCTGGAACCGGCGCAACCGGCATCGGCCACGAAGTCCCGAAAGGGCGCCGCAGGATGCGATAAACAAGGAATACCGACGATGTTCGCAGTCATCAAGACCGGCGGCAAACAGTACCGGGTTTCTGCTGGTGACAAGTTCACTGTCGAGAAGCTGGTAGCCGAAGCCGGAGAGACGATCCAGTTCACCGAAGTCCTGATGCTGGGCGGCGATGAGACCAAATTGGGAACACCGCTGATCGACGGCGCGGTGGTTAACGCCGAGGTGGTCGAGCAGACCCGCGGCCCGAAGGTGATGACCTTCAAGAAGCGCCGCCGCAAGCATGGCTCGAAAACGCTCAGGGGCCATCGCCAGCACCTAACCATGGTGCGGGTGACCGAGATCCTGGCCGATGGCGCCACCAAGCCAAAGGCTGCTCCCAAGGCCGAGGCTGCGCCCGAAGTAAAGGCCGCACCGAAGGCAAAGGCTGCTAAAGCTGAAGCTGCACCCAAGGCAAAGGCTGCTCCCAAAGCGAAGGCGGCGCCTAAAGCCAAAGCCAAAAAATCTGACGAAGCCGAGTAAAAAGGAGAGGACGAGATGGCACATAAAAAGGCAGGCGGCTCCTCCCGCAACGGCCGCGACAGCGCTGGCCGGCGCCTCGGGGTCAAGAAATACGGCGGCGAGTCGGTGATCTCCGGCAATATCCTGATCCGCCAGCGCGGCACCAAGTGGTGGCCGGGCCAGAATGTCGGCATGGGCAAGGATCATACGATTTTCTCCGTTGTCGATGGCAATGTGAAATTTCACAAAGGCCTCAAGGGCCGCACCTTCGTGTCGGTAGTCCCGGCGGCGGAGGCCGCAGAGTAAGCCGACCTCAAGGCGATGTAGTCAAAGGGGGGATCGGCTGAATAGCCGGTCCCCTTTCTCGTTTCTGACGAGGATTCTTCAGTCAAGGACTGCGATGATGGTCGAGACGATCAGTACTGAACGGCTTGTTTTGCGCCCGCTCCGCCTTTCGGATGTGGGGCCGGCTACATTGCATTCGTCCGATGAGCGGGTAGCGCGGATGACGACTTCGATCCCGCACCCCTACCCGCCCGGCGCGGCGCAAGCGTATATCCGAGGCATCCTGAACGGCCGCCGAACCGAAGATGCCTGGGCAATCGATGCGACGCCTTCGGATGGCGAGGAATTGATTGGCGTGATCAGCTACAAATCAGAACCCAAAGAATTGGGCTACTGGGTCGGCCCACCTTACCGAAATGCAGGCTACGCGACCGAGGCGGTGCAGGCTGTGGTAGCGCATCTTTTTACCGCACATGGGATCGAACGGCTCAACGCAACCGTCTTCGCCGACAACGCTGCGTCGGCGGCGGTATTGATAAAAGTCGGATTTCGCAAAACCGGTCAATCCCAAAATTTCTCGGTTGCCCGGGGTGAGAGCGTGGCCAACCGCGTGTTCCAGCTGGACCGAGCCGATTGGCCTGGAGCGCTTGAGAATGACGATGCAGCTAGCTAGACGGCAAACAAACAACAGAGGCATTCGATGAAGTTTCTCGACCAGGCCAAGGTCTATATCCGCTCCGGCGCGGGCGGCCCCGGATGCATCAGCTTCCGGCGCGAGAAGTTTGTCGAGTATGGTGGACCGAATGGCGGTGACGGCGGGCGCGGCGGCGATGTCTGGGTCGAGGCGGTGACCGGGCTGAATACGCTGATCGATTACCGCTACCAGCAGCACTTCAAGGGCCAGAACGGCGAGCACGGCATGGGCAGCCAGCGCACCGGCAAGGATGGGAACGACGTTACGCTGAAGGTGCCGGTCGGCACCGAAGTTCTCGACGAGGACAACGAGACCGTCATCGCCGACCTCAGCGTTCTGGGCGAGCGTGTGCTGCTTGCGCGCGGCGGCAATGGCGGCTGGGGTAACTTGCACTTCAAAAGCTCGACCAACCAAGCGCCGCGCCGGGCCAATCCGGGCCAGCCGGCAATCGAGCGCACCATCTGGCTGCGCCTAAAATTGATCGCTGACGCCGGGCTGGTCGGCCTGCCGAACGCTGGCAAATCGACCTTCCTGGCGGCGTGCTCGAACGCCAAGCCGAAGATCGCTGATTATCCGTTCACTACGCTGCATCCGAATTTGGGCGTGATCGGCATCGATGACACCGAGTTTGTGATGGCCGACATTCCCGGCCTGATCGAAGGTGCGCACGAAGGCCGTGGCGTTGGCGACCGCTTTCTCGGCCATATCGAGCGCTGCGCGGTGCTGTTGCATCTGATCGACGCGACCTCCGACGATTTGCCGGGTGACTACCACGTGGTTGCGAATGAACTTGCCGCCTATGGTGGTGGGTTGGAGCGCAAACCGCGCATCGTGGCGCTCAATAAATGCGATGCTCTGGCCGAGGGCGAGGCTGAAGATCTAGTGATACTGCTGCGCGAGGAAGGTGTTCCGGTTACCGCCACCATCTCCGGCGCCACCGGTCAGGGCGTGCAGGCCATGCTGCGCACTTTGCGGGCCGAGATCGACCGGGGACGCGCCGCCGAGAGCAACGTGCTGGAGGAATCCGTGCCATGGATGCCGTGAGTAGCGATACCACGAACAGCGGGGCCTTGCTGACCCAGGCCAAATGCCTTGTGGTCAAAGTCGGCTCGGCATTGCTGGTCGAGCCTGGCAGCGGCACTCTGAACACCGGGTGGCTGACCGGTCTCGCCGCCGATCTGGCAAATTGCCGCGCGGCGGGCCAGCAGGTTGTTGTCGTCTCCTCCGGCGCGATCGCCCTCGGGCGCCGAGCACTTGGCCTCAGCGAGGGCATCTTGCGGCTCGAACAAGCGCAGGCGGCGGCGGCGGTCGGGCAAACCCGCCTGGTCGGCGCCTGGGAAGATGCGCTGCGACCGCACGGGCTGAAGACCGCTCAAGTGTTGTTGACGCTCGATGACACCCAGAACCGGCGGCGCTACCTGAACGGGCGCTCGACCATGGAGACCCTGCTGGGCTTGGGCGTCGTGCCGGTGGTCAACGAGAATGATACGGTGGCGACCGACGAGATCCGCTACGGCGACAATGACCGGCTGGCGGCGCGGGTGGCGCTGATGGCGGGCGCCGATGTTCTGGTCCTTTTGTCGGATGTCGATGGGCTCTACACCGCCAATCCCCGCCAAGATACCACCGCCCTCCACTTGGCCGAGATCACCGAGATTACCGCCGAGATCGAGGCGATGGCGGGCGGCACCGGCAGCGCCGGGGCCAAGGGCGGTATGAAAACCAAGATCCTCGCCGCCAAGACCGCTACGCAGGGTGGCTGCGCCATGGCGGTGATGAAGGGCGATATCGACCGGCCATTGAGCGCGCTGGCGGCGGGCGTTCGGGCCACCTGGTTTCGTCCGCAAGCCAGTGTGGCGGCGGCGCGCAAGCAGTGGATTGCCGGTATGAAATCGATCGGCGCTCTGATTGTCGACCCTGGCGCCGTGGCGGCACTTCGGCAAGGCAAGTCGCTTTTGCCCGCTGGGGTGAAACGGGTCGACGGTCGTTTTCAGCGCGGCGATCCGGTTACCATCCTGACCGAGGCTGGCGAGACCATAGGCGCGGCGCTGACCGGCTACAGCTCGGGCGAGGCGCGCGCCATTGCCGGCCAAAAATCGGACCGAATTCCGGGTATCCTCGGCTATCCGGGGCGCGCGGCACTGGCACATCGCGACGACATGGTGATCTGGGGGATGTAATGGACCAGTCGGTTGAACACGACATTCCCGCGCTGATGATCGCAATTGGCGAACGCGCCAGGGCGGCGGCGGCGGAGCTGGCCATCGCCGCGCCGAAAGCCAAGCAAGTTGCCCTATCAGCCGCTGCCGATGCCATCCTCGCTGATCAGGACAAAATCCTGACCGCCAATGCGCTAGACATGGCATTCGGCCGCGAAAAGGGCCTGTCCAAGGCCATGCTTGACCGTCTGCTGCTGACGCCCGACCGCATCCGCGCCATGGCGGACGGCCTGCGCAGCGTCGCTGCTCAGACCGACCCGATTGGCGCCGTGATCGCCGAATGGGACATGCCCTCGGGCCTGCATATCCGCCGGGTGCGAACACCGCTGGGGGTCATCGGCGTGATCTACGAGAGCCGCCCCAACGTCACCGCAGATGCTGGCGGGCTGTGCCTGAAGTCCGGCAACGCGGCAATCCTGCGCGGCGGCTCGGAAAGCTTTCATTCTTCCGGTGCTATCCATGCGTGCCTGCAACGGGGACTGGCCGTTGCTGGCCTTCCAGTCGACGCGATTCAATTGGTGCCTACCCGTGACCGCGCGGCGGTGTCCGAGATGTTACGGATGACCGGCCAGATCGACGTGATTGTCCCGCGCGGCGGCAAGGGGCTGGTCGGGCTGGTCCAGGCCGAGGCCCGGGTGCCGGTCTTTGCCCATCTCGAAGGGATCTGCCACATCTATCTTGACAAGGCCGCCGACCCCGCCAAGGCCCGCGCCGTCATCGTCAACGCCAAGACCCGGCGCACCGGCATTTGCGGCGCCGCCGAGTGCCTGTTGATCGATCGTGCCGTTGCGGCGTCGCTTGGGGCGGACGTGGTGCGCGATCTGCTCGATGCCGGGGTTACCGTGCATGGCTGCGTCGAGACCCAGGCGCTCGATCCCAGAGTCACGGCTGCGACCGAAGCTGATTGGGGCCACGAATATCTCGACATGGACATCGCCGCGCGCGTCATCGACGGCGTCGGCGAAGCGGTCGAGCATATCCGCCAATTCGGCTCGCAACATACCGAAGCAGTGCTGACCCGGGACGACGCCGTGGCGGATTACTTCTTCACCCGTCTCGACAGCGCCATCCTGCTGCGCAACGCCTCGACCCAATTCGCCGACGGCGGCGAGTTTGGTATGGGCGCCGAGATCGGCATCGCCACCGGTAAGATGCACGCCCGGGGTCCGGTCGGGGCCGAACAGCTTACCAGCTTCAAATATCTGGTTGAGGGCGACGGCACGATCCGCCCCTGAGATCGGCACGCAGAAACGAATAAGGGCGACACGCGGCCGCCCTTTTTTATTTCTCTGGATTGTTAGGGCCCTACCGGCCCCAGTCCCGAACCGGGCCCGAATCTAGATGCACAAATTGGGAACGGCTGTACTTGCCGACCCCGCCAGCATCCAACGACAGGCCGGCAAGGCTGATCTGGCGTACGGAGCGGGTTTTCATCGCGATATCTGCAGCCATTCCTTTGATATGGTAGGATTTCGCCGCAACCGCCTTTGATCGTCGCCGCAACAGGGCGTTGGTCTTTGCAGTGCGATACCCCGAGACGACCTGGAAGGGCTCGCTACAATCGAGCAGTTTCTGCGTCGCGGACATGATGTCGAGAGTTCGTGGATCAATCCTGTGGACTTGATCTTCCCGCCAGTCGCGCATGATGTAGTTGACCGCAACCAGCGCGTCGGGGATGTACTCACCCTCAACCCAATAGACTGTGTTCAACCACTCACCGGTCCTTTCATTGACCAGCGACAAACTACGAAAATTGCCAGCGCCCTTCAGAAGTGCTGGCGCCGAAGCAACGGCTGGCATCGCCACCATTGCCGTCATGACTGTAAGCCCGCCCAATAGGGCGCGCCGCGTCACCGCGCTCTGTGAATTGTTTCTGATCACCCTCTGCCCCGAATGGTCGATTATGACTTAATGTCACTTACTACGAACGCATTACGGTCTAAACTATGTCACGAATCAGCCCTACAACCAAGTTGCAACCGTGCAACTCGTTGCATTATGCAACCGCAATGCTTTCCGATGCGTTAGCTTGTAACCTTATGATTGCGGTCAATATCACACGGCGGATTAAAAACTCGCTGACCATTCGTTGAACGAAGACTGGACGTCATCCAGTATGTTACTATTTCCTCGGATAAAGAGGTCCGTGTAGATTTTGCGCAACAGAGGTGATGCGATGATAACGCTCCATCGAAAGGCGGCATTCGCTGCCGGTTTTTTGGCGTCTGTGCTAGCTGTGGGCGTTGCCGGAGCCGAATCAGCGCCCGAGCCAGAGACGATAGCTGTAGGGTCTACAGTCGAGCCTGCAGATCAATCCGCAACACATTCTCCAGGCGACGAATCGCTCCGTATCGAACTCGCGCAAAAATACAATCCGGCCTCTGCTGAACAGCGCTTTTACGAATCGCGGGGATACTTGCCGGTGTGGCTGTCCGAGGACGGCTCCACGACGCAGGCTACCCAGGCTTTGATCAGCTGGGCTGGCGCGGCTGATGCAAATGCTCTGCCGGTTGATCGGTATGGTGTATCCGATCTGGTCACCCGCCTCGAACGGGCGGCTTCAGGGACTCTCCGCGATGCGGCTGCGCTCGAGGTCGCGCTGACGCGACTTTTCCTAACTTATGGGCGCGATATCTCGTCCGGCCTGCTGGAGCCGCGCGACATCAACAGAAACATTGATGTCCGGCCCCGCCGCCCCGACCCCGCGGTGCTGCTCGCAGGGATTGGCGCGACCGAAGATGTCGCCGGCTTTCTTGACGCATTAGTTCCGGCTCACCCGGACTATGAACGGCTGGTTGCGCAATACGCGCAGATGCGCGAGATCGCGCAAAACGGCGACTGGGGTCCGCAGATTGCAAAGGGCAACACTCTGCAGCCAGACGATCGCAGTCCTCGCGTCGAAGAACTTCGCGCACGGCTGATCGCAATGGGTGATCTGCTACCTGACGAGAAGATCGCCGCGAGTGATGTGATAAATGACGCAACCCCTCGGACAACCGATCCGCAATTCTTCGACCCGGCTCTTGAGGCAGCGGTTCGGCGTTTTCAGGCGCGGCACGGCCTGAACATGGACGGCGCGGTCGGCCCAATGACCCTCGGCGCCATCAATACCAGCGCTGCCGAGCGGACTGAACAGATCGCCGTCAACCTGGAGCGGATGCGTTGGCTGAACTACGACCTGGGTGCGCGGCACATCTTTATCAACACCGCTGGTTTCACCATGTCGATGATCGAGAACGGCGCGACGCGTTTCAGCACCCGCGCGGTTG
>DATLAW010000170.1:0-2063 GCA_035527255.1 Thermohalobaculum sp.
AAATCTGCCGCTAGCGCCCAAAGTTGGATCGAGCGAAGCGGCATGAGCACTGTTCTGGGTGTTGCGAAGACCCCGCGCCCCCTGATCATCGATACCGATCCCGGCAAGGATGACGCCGTCGCGATCCTGCTGGCGCTGGCAGCGCCGGAAGCCTTCGACATCAGGCTGATGAGTGCCGCCGCGGGCAATGTCGAAATTGCCGACACGACCGCCAACA
The DNA here is from genome assembly GCA_035527255.1 of Thermohalobaculum sp. Classification (GTDB taxonomy): domain Bacteria; phylum Pseudomonadota; class Alphaproteobacteria; order Rhodobacterales; family Rhodobacteraceae; genus Thermohalobaculum. Next base: position 218 of record DATLAW010000170.1, read on the forward strand.
TTTTGCGACTGTGCGAGGTCGCGGGCCGGACCGACATTCCGGTTCATGCCGGCTGCCCCAGGCCAATCCTGCAGACCCTCGAGACCGTGCCGGACATTCATGGAAGCGATGGCCTCGGAGGCGCCAATCTGCCACCGCCGATCACCGTGGTGTCCGAGGTGCACGCAGTGCCAGCAATCATCGACGCGATCAGGACCGCCCCCGAACCGGTATTGATTGCCTGCATCGCCCCGATGACCAATCTGGCCCTGGCGCTGGTGATGGCGCCCGATATCGTCGACGGCATCCGGGAAATCGTGGTGATGGGCGGCTCGTTCACCACCGGTAACATCACCCCCTACGCCAGCTTCAACATCTACAGTGATCCGCACGCCGCGCGTATCGTTTTTGGCTGCGGGGCGCCGGTCACCATGATCGGGCTCGAAGTGACCCGCAAGACGATGCCGTCGCCCGAATGGTGCGCGCAACTCCGCGCGACGGGGTCACCGGCGGCAACCGTCGTCGCCGATCTCTGGAGCGATCCGACCGCCTTTATGAACGATGCCTGTGTCATTGCGCATATGCTGGAGCCGAGGTTGTTCCGTACCGAAAAGCTGCGCGTGGACATCGAGATAACCGACCCCGTTCAAATCGGGCGCACCCACCTGAAGGATGGCGACTGGAATGTCCATGCGGCGATGGAGATTGATGTGCCCGGGTTTTTTGCCCTGTTACTCGATCGTCTGTCCCGCACCCCATTTGATTTGGGCCGGTAGGGCGCAATAAGGCGCCGTCAACTTACCGACATAGCCGCGCAACGCCGGCGGACGGTATTCAGCGCAACCCGTCTTCGCCCTTGATATCCTTGGCGGCCAGGCCGCCGACACGTTGGTGTATTCGCGGGCCTCGGCTCATTGCCAGGGCGAACAGGATTTCGTCAGCGCGCGGGCCGTCGGGCACACCAACTTCCATGGAATCGAAGTGGCTGCGCACATAGGCGGCGTTGATATGGCCAAGCGGGATGTCGATGCGCGTGCCGGGGCCGCCAGATTTCATTGCAGAGGGCACAATGGCGCGCGCTTCACCCAGTCGCTCACGCATGGCGTAGCCACCGGGAACGTGCCAGAGGGCGGTATGCTCAAGCTCGCCGGATTCCCCGACCAGGCCCGCTTTGCCATATCCGTCAATGCCTTCAATGCCGCCGATGGCATCGATCAATCTGTCGACCATATGAAAGCCGAGCGGTTTGAGGTCGTCCATGGCGCTTTCAAGATCGGGCTCGTACTGCCCGGCGAAAGGATTCCTCACCAAGGCGATAATGGCCCCGCGCCGCCGGGGAGTTGCAGGGGCTGGCCCATTTTCATGCAGAATGTCTTCGAGGAAGATCATGGTTTTGCGCAGCTTGAATTCAGGCATGGGCGAGGCTTCCTTGTTGGATGGATTTTGTTATCCCAGCGCCAATCAGGCGTGTTTGTGCGTTCAGCTCAACGGCGACGCCGCCGATCAGACCTCGGCTCAAAAGATCCAGGGCAAAGGCTGCGCCGTGGTCGAGGGCCTGGTTGATCTCAGGCATAGCGATGTCCCCGACGCGCGTTGTCACCAACCGGTCCCCCAGATCGCTGTCGGCGAACAATTCGGATGCCGGGGCGCGGGTTATCGAGGGGTGTCCGGGCAGGTCCACGGTGTTGGCAATCAGCGTCGCGGCGACATCAGCGGTGGCGGCATCGTTGAGCGGGCTTGGCCATGATGTGAAGTTGATTCCGCCGATCTATGTGAAGCCATTCGTGAAACGGCAAAAGAACGACATGGCTGATGCGGAGGCTATCGCCGAGGCGGCCTCGCGTCCAACGATGCGGTTCGTCGCCGT
>DATLAW010000171.1:0-4863 GCA_035527255.1 Thermohalobaculum sp.
TCTCAATCTTGGCCCTGCCGTTGATCGTGTTGACCGCAATCTTGTTGCTGGTTGTCAATCAGTTCTGGAATGCCGGACCATTGTTCTTTCTGCAAACCCGCATGGGTCAAGACTGCAAACCCTTCCGCGCCGTGAAGTTCCGCACCATGCGCCCGGTGCGCGAGATCATGCGCGGGCCGGACGACCCACTGGAATTTGACCGGATCACGCCCCTTGGTCTGTTCCTGCGGCGCACCCGGATTGATGAGCTTCCTCAATTCATCAATGTCCTGTCCGGGCAAATGAGCCTGGTCGGTCCGCGTCCCGACTACTGGGAGCACGCGACCCACTATCTCGACTTTATCCCAGGGTATCGCCAGCGCCACGACGTTCGCCCCGGAATCACCGGCCTGGCCCAGGTCGATGGCGGATATGCCGAGGGCGTCAATGCTACAGTCGAAAAGACCCGGCACGATCTGCGCTATATTCACGGTAGCAGCGCCGCCATGGAAATCTATGTGTTGTGGCGCACCATTGTTGTGGTCTTCACAGGCTTTGGCGCTCGCTAAGCGCGCGCCGCGATGCGCCCTCTCCACGGAACGATCGCGCTACAATCCGAGCCTGTGTTCAGTTTTTAATAGTGTGGTGTCGTGACGGCTATTGAATCCAGCGCGGACTTGGTCGGGCCCGCCTCTGCGCCAGGGCGCCTCCTGTTCGTAATCAATGATCTGGCATTTCTGATTTCCCACCGCCTCCCGGTCGCGCAGGCGGCGCTTGAAGCAGGCTATGAAGTCCACATTGCGGCGCCGAAGGACTCATCGTCGGAAATGAGACTCGCCGGACAGGGATTTCATCTCCATCGCCTGAGCATGCATCGCCACAAGGTCAATCCTTTCTCGGAGCTGCGCAGCATCTGGCAGATCTTCCGGACCTACCGGCGGCTGAAGCCCGACACCGTTCACCTGATCACCATCAAGCCCGTTCTCTATGGCGGCATTTCCGCGCGACTTGCCGGCGTGCCTGCGGTCGTATCCGCAATTAGTGGATTGGGATTTGCCTTTTCAGGCCGCAGCTTCAAAAGCCGAGCAATCAGCCGCCTCGTGAAGCCGCTTTACCGCTTGGCACTTGGGCACAGCAGACAGAGCGTGATCTTTCAGAATGAACATGACCGGATGACGCTCGAGAACCTCGGCGTGGATCTTTCGGGCAAGGTTGAAATTATCCGCGGTTCTGGTGTCGATCTGGCGGCCTACAAGCATACGCCGGAACCGGATGGTCCGGTGACGGTCATCGTTCCTTCCCGTCTTCTACACGACAAAGGGATCGCAGAATTTGTCGAGGCGGCCCGAATTCTAAAACGCGAGAACTCCACGGCCCGTTTTGTTTTGGTCGGTGATGCGCCGATTGAAAACCCGGGCAGCATATCACAGACCATTCTTGATTTCTGGAGGACCGAAGGCGTGGTCGAACTCTGGGGTTTCCGGGCCGATATGCCGAGTGTGCTCAGCCAAGCGCATATTGTCGTCCTGCCCTCGTATTACCGCGAGGGTCTTCCAAAGGCACTTATCGAGGCGGCGGCCTGTGGGCGGCCCGTTGTCACCACGGATGCCCCCGGGTGCCGGGACGCAATCATCGCCGACCTTACCGGACGGCTCGTGCCGGTTCGCGACATCCCCGCTCTCGCCGACGCAATGCGCGGGCTGATCGACGACAAAGCGACCCGCCTGAGAATGGGCAGTGCCGGGCGCGCGTTAGCGGAGCAGGCGTTTTCGATCGAGCATGTCACTCGCCGCCACGTCGAAATCTACAATTGCCTCTCCGAACTCAATCGGTCTTGCGGTTGATTTGCCTGACGGGCGCCTCGACCCTCGGCCTGCGGCGTGACGCAGCCAACTTGGTTAGAAGGGCCGAATGTGGTGGAAATTCCACCGCACGTCAGCCAGACTCAGAAGCGCTCCCAATGATGGGATTGCCAAACCGGGATTGTCCGTAGAACGCGCCACAACAGGATTGATCGATGTGCGGAATTGCGGGAATTTTGGAATCGAAGGCGACCGGTGATCTCGGCGATACTGCCCGCAAGATGACCGATCGACTGGCCCATCGCGGTCCCGATGGTGGCGATGTCTGGACCGACGACAGCGCCGGTATCGCGCTTGGCCATCGGCGCCTCGCGATCGTCGATCTAAGCGAGGCGGGGCATCAACCGATGATCTCGTCGTGTGGCCGCCTGGTCCTTTCCTACAACGGCGAGATTTATAACGCACCGGAGCTGCGTGCCGAGCTGGAGGCGAAAGGGCGGGTCTTTCGTGGCAGGTCCGATACCGAAGTTATCGTCGAGGGCGCGGCGGAATGGGGGCTGGAGGCGCTGCTGCCCCGCTTGATCGGGATGTTTGCCCTCGCATTTTGGGATCGCCGCGACCGGCGCCTCACTCTCGCCCGCGACCGTTTCGGTATCAAGCCTCTGTATTGGAGCAATGATCGGGGACGGTTCCTGTTTGGCTCCGAACTGAAGGCCCTGACTGCGAATCCGAGCTTTGATCGCGAGATCGACCGGAACGCGGTCGCAGCTTATCTGCGTTTCAGCTATGTGCCGTCGCCGCAATCGATCTATCGGGCCGCACGCAAGCTTGAGGCAGGCCATATCTTGGACGTGTTGGCTGGTCAGCCGCCGAGCATCAAGGCATGGTGGCGGCTCTCCGATATTGTCCGTGAAGCGCAAGCGTCGCCATTTACCGGCAGTGATGCGGACGCCGTCGAGGCGCTGGAGGCTCTACTACTCGATTCAGTCGGCCGGCGGATGGTCGCCGATGTTCCACTGGGCGCTTTTCTTTCAGGTGGTGTGGATAGCTCGACCATCGTCGCGATGATGCAGGCACAGTCAACCCGGCCGGTGAAGACCTTCACAATCGGTTTTGACCAACCCGGCTACAATGAAGCTGCCCATGCAAAGGCGGTGGCGTCCCACCTCGGCACTGATCACCACGAGCTGATCCTGACCGCCGACGAAGCAATGGCAGTTATTCCAAAGCTGCCGGAGATGTACGACGAACCCTTTGCCGACAACTCGCAGATCCCGACCTATCTGGTTTCCCGAATGGCGCGCCAGCACGTAACGGTTGCCCTGTCGGGCGACGGCGGCGACGAGTTGTTCGCCGGATATAACCGCCACATTCAAGCGGCTGGCCGGTTGCGTGCGGTCTGGGCATTGCCGCGACCATTGCGGCGGACGATTGCAACCGGGATCAACGCGGTTCCAACTCAATTGTGGCCGCGCCTGATGCCATCCCTGCCGCAGGCCAACGACAAGATGGCCAAGCTTTCCGGCGCAATTTCTGCCGGGCCGGACGGTTTTTACAAACGCGTCGTCTCGACGTGGCAGGACCCGGAAACCCTAGTTTCTGGCGCGCATGAATCCTGGGCCAGTGCCTGGGGCGAGGCCGAAGCCCTGTGCCCGGATCCGGTCGAGCGTATGCAGTATCTCGACGCCTTGACCTACATGACCGATGACATTCTGACCAAGGTGGACCGGGCATCAATGGCAGTATCCCTCGAGGCCCGCGTGCCCCTAATGGACCACCGCGTGGCTGCATTCGCCTGGTCGCTGCCGATGCGCATGAAACTTGCAGGCGGGCAGGGAAAGCACCTGCTGCGCCAGGTGCTGTATCGTCATGTACCGCGCAAAATGATCGAGCGGCCCAAACAGGGGTTCTCGGTTCCGATCGGTGATTGGCTACACGGTCCGCTGCGCGACTGGGCGGAAGACTTTCTTTCCCCCGCCGCAATTGGCCAGCGCGGCCTAATCGACCCTCAGACCGTGGAAACGCTTTGGGCCGAGCATAAAAGCGGCCAGAGGGACCATTCCGCCCGACTATGGGCCGTGATCAACTTGCAGGCCGCTCCGATCTGACCGAGCGATGCGATCAAAACCGGTCGATCACCGTCACCCCAACGCGGGCATATCCTTCCATCTCGGAAATCGCCGCCGGAGCCTCGGCCAGCTCAATTCTTCTGGTCACCAACCGGCTGGGATCCAATCGCCCCGCCTGTATCGCCGCGAACAATGCAGGGAACCGGCTGGCGGCAAGCCCACGCGTTCCGATGATCTGCAACTGACGCGAATAGATCAACTCGTACAGCGGCAACGTTGGCGTCGCATGGTTGCCAGACGGCATTCCAATCTGCACATGGCGCCCCAGCGGCGCCAACCCGCGCAGCGAGTTGTCAAAGGTCGCGGTGATCCCCAGCGCCTCAACCGAAACCTGCGCCCCTCCGCCAGTGATCTCGCGCACCGCCGCACCAACATCGTTGACGCCCTCGGCATTCAGTGTGTGCGTCGCGCCCATCTCCTCCGCCATCGCCAAGGCGCCGGCATTCACATCGATCGCCAGCACCTGCGCGCCCAACGCCGCACCAATCATTACCGCCGACAGACCAACCCCACCGCAGCCATGCACCGCGATCCATTCACCGGGCGCGAGTTTGGCGCGATCGACCACGGCCCGCCAAGCGGTGGTCACCCGGCAGCCCATCCCGGCGGCGGTCGCGAAATCCATCTCGTCGGGCAGTGCGACCAGATTGAAATCCGCCCGACGCACCGCGACGCGCTCGGCATAGGCGCCCCAGGACGAGAACCCGACCACATGCTGATGCGCACAAACCGTCGCATCGCCGCCGAGGCAATCAGGGCATTCCCCGCAGGCCAGGATGAACGGCGCCGTCACGCGCATTCCTTTGGCGAAACGCCGGCAGTCGGGGCCGGTCTCGACAATGACCCCGGCAAATTCATGCCCCGGCACATGCGGCGGCTTGATCCGGGCCACCGCGCCCTTCCAGCCGTGCCAATCCGACCGGCAAACCCCACAAGCGCCAACCTCCAGCACC
>DATLAW010000172.1:0-4013 GCA_035527255.1 Thermohalobaculum sp.
TCGCCCGCAGGTCTGCACCGTTGGCCAGCAGATGGGTGGCGAAGGCATGGCGCAGGGTGTGCGGTGATATGATGCTCGGATCAAGCCCCGCCGCCACCGCGAGTGTCTTCAGCGCGTGGTAGAACCCGATCCGCGTCAGATGGCCCAGCTTGCCGCGGGACGGGAACAGCCACGGCGAAGGCCGCGCGCCTGCCCGGCGCCGCTCGGCCTCGGCCGCGTCACGGATGACCAGCCAAGCGCTCAGCGCCGTGCGGGCCGGGTCTGACAGTGGCACCATCCGGTCGCGCCCGCCCTTGCCAGTGATCATCAGCATCCGGGGACTACCCCGCACCGAGGCGGCAGGCAATGAGACCAGCTCGGTAACCCGCAGCCCGGTGGCATATAGAAGCTCCATCAAACAATGCAGCTTCACCCGGCCCGCTGTGCCGCCAGGACGCACCTGTGCCGCATCAAGTAGCCGATCGACTTGAGCCATCGTCAACGTGCCCGGCAGCTTGCGGGCCGCACGCGGTCCGCTGATCCGCCCGGCCGGATCATCATCGCGCCAACCCTCGGACAGCGCGAAGCGGTAGAACTGGCGGATCGCCGAAAGCCGCCGCGATCTTGTGGCGGGCGCCAGACCGTCGGCCTCCAGCGCCGCCAGATAAGCCTCGATCTCGGCGCGGCCGACGCATTCTGGGCCGGAGCCGGAGCCGGAGCGGGTGCCGGAGCGTTTCAGCCATTGCAGAAAATGCTCAAGGTCGCGCCGATATGCGGCCAGCGTGTTCTGTGCCGCGCCGCGCTCGGCGCCCAGCGCTTCGAGGAACGGCTCGACCCAGCCTGCTTGCGCCGTATTCACCTGTCCGCCCGAGGAACCGGCAAGGTGAGCACGGTGTCGCGCGTCGGTGCCGGCAGGTCCGCGAACATCGCATAGCCAACGAAGCCGATGCCCGCGAGGATGAGCAACTGAAACAGGTATTTAACAAGCCTGCGCATTGGTTTCCGTATCTGCCTATCTTTTATGTTGCCGCACCGTGGTGTAAAGCGCGGGGCGGTAGCGCAATCCGTGCCAACGGTCGACAATTGCGATAACCGTCAGGGTACCCGGCGACCCGCCGGAGAGCAATGGCCGGATCGCGCGTGGGAGGCTCGATGGCGCAGGAAATCGCCGAACGACAGGGGGCGCCGGCGCTGCGGCTGGTTCGGCCGGTCGTGCTGATTGGCTTGATGGGTGCTGGCAAAAGCTCGGTTGGCGTCAAACTGGCCGAGTTGCTGGGGAGCGGGTTTTGTGATTCTGATGTTGAGATCGAGAAGGCGGCCAACCTGAGTGTGCCGGAAATCTTCGAGCGCTATGGCGAGGCCGATTTCCGAGACGGTGAGCGGCGGGTTATCGCGCGCCTTCTGGGCGGCGAGCCGATGATTTTAGCGACCGGTGGCGGCGCGTTTATGGATGCCGAGACCCGGGCGCTGATTTCGGAGCGGGCGGTGTCGGTTTGGTTGAAGGCGGATCTGGACCTGTTGGTTCAGCGCACGTCCGGGCGCTCGCACCGGCCGTTGCTCAATCGGGGCAATCCGCGCGAGGTACTGGCTGGGCTGATCGCGAAACGCTATCCGGTCTATGGATTGGCCGATGTGCATGTCGAGAGCCGCCAGGGGCAGGCGCATGAGCGCATGGCGCTGCGCATTATCACCGGGCTGAAAAAACATGGGGCTCGCACCGGGCGCGGAGCGTTGGAGCAGGGGGCGAAATGACCGGACCCGAAAAAATCGAAACGGTACGGGTCGATCTGGCCGGTCGGAGTTATGATATCCGCATCGGGCCGGGACTGCTGGCCGCCGCCGGGGACCATATCGGGCCGCTGTTGGCGCGCCCGTACACGGTTATCGTCACTGACGAAACCGTGGCCGGACTGCATCTGGAAGCGCTGAGGTCCGGGCTGGCAGGGGCCGGCATCCGGACCGAGGCGATCGTGCTGCCGGCCGGCGAGGCGACAAAATCGATGGCGCGGTTGACCCAGGTGGTTGAACGGCTGCTGGAGTTGAAGGTCGAGCGTGACGATCTGATCATTGCCCTCGGTGGCGGCGTGATCGGGGATCTCGCGGGCTTTGCAGCCGCGGTGCTGCGGCGCGGCGTTGATTTTGTGCAGGTGCCGACCTCGCTGCTGGCCCAGGTCGACAGCTCGGTTGGCGGCAAGACCGGGGTAAACGCCCCGCAAGGCAAGAACTTGATTGGCGCCTTCCACCAGCCGCGCCTGGTACTGGCCGACATCGGGTTGCTGGACACCCTGGCGCCGCGAGAGTTCCTGTCGGGCTACGCAGAGGTGGCGAAATACGGTCTGCTGGGGGACGCCAGGTTCTTCGAATGGCTGGAGAAAAACGGCCCAGCCATGCGCGATGGCGACCGGGTGGCGCGCACCTATGCGGTGCGCCGCTGCTGCGAGATGAAGGCCGAGATTGTCGCCCGCGACGAGCACGAACGCGGCGACAGGGCCCTCCTGAACCTCGGCCACACCTTCGGCCATGCGCTGGAGGCGGCGACCGGTTACTCGGCCCGCCTGCTGCACGGCGAGGGCGTCGCTATTGGCATGACCTTGGCCTTCGAGGCCTCTGCCCGCATGGGCCTGTGCGCGCAGGAATGCCCAAGCCGGGTCCGGGCGCATCTGGCGACGTTGGGGATGAAGAAGGACCTCTCGGACATCGACGGCGAGTTACCGGACGTCGATGGACTGATGGCCCTGATGGGCCAGGACAAGAAGGTCCGGCAGGGGCGCCTGACGTTCATTCTGGCGCGCGGGATCGGCGAGGCGTTTGTTGAGCGGGACGCGGATTTGGCGGTTGTCAGGGCGGTGTTGGCGGATGCGTTGAGGGGGAAAGCGCGGGACGGCCAACGGTGAGCGCTCTTTTTGACGCCAAACCGCCGCGCCAACGGAGGTGGACCGCCCAGCTCCAGCTACACAGCGCGACCGCAACATTGAGGAATATGCGCCTCATTGCACTCCGTCTTGGCAGTTGTGTGTGCGTATCAATCCGTCCGCTTGCCGTTTGGCAGCAGGGAAGATCCGGCCGGCTTGCCACCTGGCCGCGAGGTCTTCGGAGGCTCGGGCAATGGAGCTACCCGCAGAATCGCGGTCAGTTCTTCCAGTTTGCGCCCCGCATGTACATGACCCGCTTCGGCAGCAAGCGTCAGAAACTCGAGCGCACGCCGCCGGTCGAGCTTGGCGCCATGCTGCCCAGTCATGAAGAGTATCCCAACGCTGTGCTGCGACTTGAGATGCCCGCGTTCGGCCGCCCGCAGCAGATAGGCAAATGACCTCTCAGGGTCTTTCTCCACCCAAGTTCCATAGCGATAATTGTCGGACATCCGTACCAGTGCTGTGGTATTGCCAGCCGCCGCAAGTTGGTCGAGAAGTTTGACGGCGGCGTCCTCGTCTGGTTCGTAACCGTCGTATCCGGAACCCGCCGCAATTGCGAGGTAAGCCGTGGCGGTCGGGCTGCCCAAATTAAAACTTCGCCACAACCATTTGATGCGTTGTTGGGTGTCATTGGGAACGCCGGAGCCCCGCGAATAACATTGGCTGATTTGAAACGCGGCTTCCGCATGGTCCTGGTCAAAAGCGGCCTCCAGCAACGCCAGCACCTCGCTACAATCCCTGCCACCGTTTCTGACAGTTTCGGCGATGATCACCCGCGCTAGTTGGTACTTGAACCGGGGCGTTTCAGGATGACGTTTCACCGAGTCCTTACAAGCTGCCAACGCCTTCGGAATATCGATCCGGCTCAGCTCCATTATGCCAGCAACACCCTGATTTCGCTGAAAATCATCCGGATCTGCCGCCAGTTGATCGCATTCAGTCGCGGCCGCGTCAGCCGCGCGCGCCGGGAGAGCCGATGTCAAACAACCGGCGAAAACCAGAATTGCTGCCGGTATCGTCAGCCTATTTGGTCGGGCAAGTAAATCTCGTGCCATCTGCAGCCCCTAGGTCATGTTGACAAATGCCTGAACCATAGCCGGGCGGATACGATCTCGATGAACC
>DATLAW010000173.1:0-20778 GCA_035527255.1 Thermohalobaculum sp.
GTATAGGGGGCGCAGCCCTTTCCCTAACGGGTGGTCGTGGCGGTAGTTTCGGAGAACCCCCCCACAGCGTTGCAAGCTTGCAACGGGGGGTTAAGCCATTGATTGTAAATCAAACCTCAAAAATCAGGTTGAACCTCCACCGCGCGCACGATGGGCGAAGCCGGTAATTGTATGTCAGAAGAACGCCCGCAAGGCGACGTTCACAGCCCCCCGTGCTGAACGTGTACTTGTGACCCACTCGGACGCATGGCATTGCGATTTGGGTAGGAAAAGGAGTAACGGTGTGGCTCCTTCCGATCCGGTAGGTGAGGAGTTGGCCACATGTCTCCAGTTCGGATTTCCTACTATTCTGATGTATTGTGCATTTGGGCGTATGCTGCCCAGCGCCGCATTGAGCAATTGGTGCAGAAATTCGGTAACGAACTTTTGATCGATGCACATTTTTGCTCGGTTTTTCCAGACGCCTGGGGCAAGATCGAGGAGAAATGGAAAGATCGGGGCGGCTTTGAGGGCTTCAATCGGCATATCAACGAGGTCGCGCTAAAGTTCCCGCACATTGAGGTCCATCAACGTCTGTGGCTAGAGAATCGGCCCCGGACCTCCGCAAGCGCGCATCTATTTTTGAAGGCGATCGAGATCATTGAAATCGATGGAAATGGAAGTGGCTCCAAGCCTCAACCCTATCTCGATCGAATTTCGACGCGTGCTGCCTGGGAGCTGCGCTGCGCCTTCTTTGCCTCGGCGAAGGACATTTCCGATTGGAAGGTTCACAGGGAAATTGCCGACCGTCTTGGCATTGACTACGGTCTGGTTGACGACAAGATCCGCTCCTCGGAGGCCGTCGCGCAACTCGCGGTCGATTACAATCTGAGCCAAAAACTCGGCGTCGAGGGCAGCCCGACCTTCATTATGAATAGCGGTCGGCAGAAGCTATTCGGCAATGTCGGGTACCGATTAGTCGAGGCGAACGTGCAAGAGTTGCTTCGCAGTGCATCGGACGACGAAGCGAGCTGGTGCTAACACAGGTTGACTGGCTTTGCGGGCTGCGCTTTGAATGTCGAGAGACGCCAACTCATTGACGCTCTCGTTCAGCCCTCAGCCCCTACGGTCATCACTACGGCAGAACCAGACTGTGACAGCGCCTGTTCCACACTAAGCACGAAAATGGTAGTCCATCCGCAGAGAAGGCGCTCGGGATGCATGGTCTTGCTGACGATCCGCGTCGATTAAGTCTGTGGCCGCGGAACAATTCGCGGGTAGGTTTTCGGTGCGGCCTACCCGCCGGGAAACATTTCCTTGGCTTCGTCATAGGAACGAAATCCTACCCAGTTGCGTTGAATCTATTGAGCAGGGCCGGACGGTTCGGCGTCTGCATTGAATGTTAACAGGAGTGACCAAGATGATCTCGACTCGGATCGCCTCAGCGACCGCAGTGTCGCTTTCGCTTCTCTCGCTATCCGCCCTCGCGAACTTGAGTCTCGCGACCGTTGCCGAGGCACAGATGGCCGGTCAGGTACCGGGTCAGGGCGGCGGCGGCATGATGAACGAAGGATGGGGATGGGGAATGGGTTACGGAATGGGCGGATCCGGATGGATCGGCGTGACTTTGGTCGCTCTGGTCGTCCTGGGTATCGTTCTCATCGCGTTCCGTCGCCGCAGTCCGTGACCCGATGATCCGCGGCACCGTTGAGGTCAAATGAAATACTACATCGGAGAACAAATGAAATACTACATCGCCAAAACCGTGAACGGTGACTTCGCCACAGTCGTCAATCGCACCATCGAGTCGCTCAAAGCTGAGGGATTTGGGGTGCTGACCGATATCGATGTCAGAGCGACGATGAAGAAAAAGCTCGACCTCGATTTCCGGGATTATCGAATCCTCGGCGCATGCAATCCTCCGCTGGCGCATCAGGCGCTGACCGCGGACGATAAAATCGGCACAATGCTGCCGTGCAATGTGATTGTGCAGGATCTCGGAGACGGCCAAATTGAAGTCGCCGCCATCGACCCGGCCATATCCATGGCGCAAGTTGAAAATCCGACGCTTAAGACCATCGCCGACGCAGTCACTGGTAAACTTCAGCAGGTTATCGCCGCGATTTAACAAACGCGCCAAAGCACAATGCACTTGCAGTGCGCCTGTCTCCTGTTGGCACAACCGAGACACTTAGTGACTACTCGTTTTGGGTCCGTTCTCCGCCACATTGCCGACTCTCGGGTCCAGCTTCGGGTTTATCGCCGGTCGCCTGCCCGGCGCTGTAGTGCTCCGCCGGCAATTAGTGAATCGGGTGGCGGAACAAGTTCCGCCCTACGGGGTGGTGTCCACCCTCTGCGCCGGTTAATATTTCCCCATGGAATTTATCGGCGAAATCGCGACTATCCAGCAACGCCTCGCCGCCTGCCATGAAATGGCGGCGCGGCGGCATGCGGTTTTGCAGGAACTGGCGCCCCGGCGGGGCGAGCGGGTGATCGAGGTTGGGTGTGGGGCCGGGTTGCTGTTGCGCGATATCGGGCTGGCGTTGGGGCCGCATGGGTTGGCGGCGGGGGTCGATGTCTCGGCGGATCAGATCGCGGTCGCCACGAAGGAATGCGCCGAGGTTCCGGCGGTCAAACCGATGGTCTGCGATATCGCCAAGCTGGACTATCCCGACAGCGTTTTCGACGCCGCTGTCGCCGTGCAGGTGGTCGAGTATATCGAGGACGCGCCGGGGGCGCTGGCCGAGTTGCGGCGGGTGCTGAAGCCGGGCGGGCGGTTCCACTGCCTGGCCACCAACTGGGACAGCGCCTTCTGGCACGGCCCGGACGAGGCGCTGACAGCGGAGATCACCGACGTTTGGGACAGCCACGCCGCCTGGCCCAACCTGCCCGCCCGCCTGCCGCCGATGCTGGCGCGGGTCGGGTTCGGCCATATCCGCACCCTGCCGGTGCCGATCGTGAACCCCAATCTGCACGAAAACACCTTTGCCTGGTGGATCGCCCGGCTGATGGCCGCCTATGCGGTGGAGCGCGGGGTATCCCAGGCGCGGGCGACCGAATGGCTGAACGCCCTTGACGCGGCCGAGGCAGACGGCGAGTTCTTCTTCTCGTCAGTGCCGATCCTGACCACCGCTGTCGCCACCTGAGGAGTGCCAGATGCATCCCAACCCCGTTTTCCGCCAGGAGCCGCAAGCCCGCGCCCTGGCGTTTGCCAGCGACTGTGGCTTCGGGGCCTTGACCGCTGCCGGGCCGGATGGCGTGCTGGCCGCCCATGTGCCGTTCGTGCTCGAAGGCGACGTGATCGCGACCCATATGGTGCGCTCGAACCCGCTGGCGCGGCTGCTGAAGGATGGCCCGGTGGCGGCGATGATGATGGTCACCGGGCCGTATGGCTATATCTCGCCGGACTGGTATGGCGAGGACGACAAGGTGCCGACCTGGAACTACGTGGCGGTGCATCTGCGGGGCCAGTTGCGGCTGATCGACGAGGCTAAGTTGCTGGTCCATCTTGACCGGCTGTCGGCGCAGTTCGAGAACCGGTTATTGCCGAAAAAACCCTGGAAATCCGACAAGATGACCCCGGACATTCTGGCCAAGATGCTGCGCCAGATCGTGCCGGTCGAGATGATTGTCGAGGCGGTTGAAAGTACCTTCAAGCTGAACCAGAACCGCGGCGCCTTCGCCCGCAACAACGCGGCAACAGCACTGGAGGCTGGCGGCACGCCGGGGTCGGAGACCTTGGCTCTGGCGGCCTTGATGCGTGAGGCCCCGGATGCCTGAGGCAAACGATGCCTGAGCGGCTGCGCGGCTTCATCCACGCCCCGGACGGCATGGGCAGCGACCCGGTGCGCCACCATTACTACGAGGCCCAGACCGATAACCCGGCCGAGCCGCAGATCTGGGCCTATACCGGGCGCCACAGCTATGGATCCGGCGAGGTGCTGGAGCTGCATGTCTCGACCACCTGCCCGAGTTTCCGGGTCACCATCCGGCGCGACGGCACCGGTTGCGACACGCTCTGGCAAAGCGGCGAGGTCGTCGGGACGTTCCACCCAAGCCCGCCGGATTGCTCGGTTATCGGCTGCGGTTGGCCGGTGGCATTGTCGCTGGAGGTGCCGGACGACTGGCCCTCGGACGGCTATCTGGTGATCCTGGAGGGCGTGCATCCGGCCGGACCGGCGCGCCATGCCCATGTGGTGCTGATCCGGGGCCGGGCGGCGGACCCTGCCCCCCTGCTGTTGATCGCCTGCACCGGCACCTGGAGCGCCTATAACGAGTGGGGCGGATCGAACCATTACGAGGGCGTCACCGGGCCGGAGGGGAATGCGTTCTCCCCGGTGCTCAGCTCGCAGCGGCCCTGGACACGCGGGTTCGCGGAACTGCCGCCAGAGGCACCACGGATCGCCTGCGACCCGCCGCCGCCGGGGCAGCCGCCGGCCTATCCACACATGCAGTGGGCCCATGCGACCGGGCATTCGAAGAAATACGCCTCGTCCGGCTGGGCTAGCTATGAGCGGCATTTTATGGGCTGGTGCGGCCGGGCCGGCTACCGGGTCGATGTCGCCAGCCAGGCCGACTTGCAGTTCGATCCGGGGTTGCTGGATCGCTACCGGGCGGCGGTGATTGTCGGCCATGACGAATATTGGTCGTGGGAGATGCGCGACACGCTGGACGGCTGGCTCGACCGCGGCGGACATCTGGCGCGGTTCGCCGGGAATTTCTACTGGCAGATCCGGCTGGAGGATCAGGGGCGGCGCCAGGTTTGCTACAAGTATCGCGCCCATAACGAAGACCCGCTGCGCGATACCGACCGGATCACCACGATCTGGGATTCCACCAAGATCGGGCGGCCCGGTGCCACCACGATGGGGCTGAGCGGGGCGCGTGGCATTTATGCGAGTTGGAGCGGCACGGTGGCGCGCAGCTCCGGCGGCTTCACCGTCTACCGGCCCGAGCATTGGGTGTTTGACGGCACGACACTGGGTTACGGCGACGTGCTGGGGGCAGCGTCGAAGATCTTCGGCTACGAGGTCGATGGGTTGGAGTATGAGATCCGGGGCGGGCTGCCCTATGCGGTGGATATGGCGGGCGTCGAGATCGTGGCGCTGTCGCCCGCAACCCTGATCGAGGCCAGCACCGAGCGCGAGCCTTTCATTGGCCTGGGCGACGCCGAGGTGGTGGCGCGCGAGATCTATGGTGCGGTGACGCCGGAGACCCTGGACCGGGTGTCGCGCGGGGCCGGCATGATCGCCCACTACAGGCGCGGTTCGGGCGAGGTGCTGAACGCCGCCAGCTGCAACTGGATCGCCGGGCTGATCGAAGGTGATCCGCTGGTCGAGCGGGTGACAAAGAACGTACTCGACCGCTTCATGGACAGCGCATGATTGTGCGCAACGCCCGTCCGCTGGACCGCCCGACGCTGGTTCGCTTCATGGCGGCATTGCAGGAGTTCGAGCGCGGGCTGGAGGCTAACCGGACCCCCGGCGGCGAGATGGCGGAGGGCCACCTGACGGCGCTGGAATCCTGGGCGGCCGAGCACCCGGCTGGCGGCGTTCTGGTGGCCAAGATTGCCAACCAGCTTGTCGGGTTCATCATCTTTGGCGTCGATCGGGCGATGGGCACTTATGTGCCGGAGAAGACTCGAAGCGTCGGCCGCATTTCCGATCTGTGGGTCGAGCCGGACCATCGAGGATGCGGCGTCACGCGGGCGCTGATCGATGCGGCGGAGGCGCGGTTGCGGGGCGCTGGCCTCAAGCGGGTCGAGATCTACGCCGTGGCGGGAAACGCCAACGCTTTGAGGCTGTATCAGGCGCTGGGCTATGGGCCCTACGAGGTGTCGCTGGCGAAGCGGTTGTGAATATTCCTCAGCGGACGGTTATCGCCCTGCCGTCTCCGGCCCCTCGCCGCCGATGCGGGTGCAGGCATAGCCGATGACCAGGCCGACAACGGCGCCCTCGGCGACGAACCAGAATGGCGAGGTGAACGGGCTGTCGGGGCCGAACAGGTTCAGGCTGAACTGGCGCAAATCGTCGTGAATCAGCAGCGTCAGGACGAAATTAATCCAGGCACCGATGACCGGCGCCCGCACCCACCAAGGCATCGGCAGCTGCAGCACCGGGTGGAAGGTGAACACGCCGAACATCGCGATGACCGCCCCCAGCGTGGTGTACCACAGCAGGAAACCCCAGCGCATCATCGGGTCGGCCTCGGGCAGGATATAGGGCAGCATCAGGAAGCCGATCAGCCCAAAGGCGAAGCCGAAGGTCTTGCCGACTGCAATGCGGGTGACCAGAGAGGGTTTTTCGAACATCGAAGCCTCCAAGGATGTCGGCACCAACGGGGGACGAGGTGCCGACAACTTACATTCTATCGCATTTCACTACGGCAGGACTTGATCCATGTCAGTCCGGATGCGCTTTCCACCGACGATGCCCCAAGACCATTGGACCGGCCCGGAACTGGCGCTATAGAGGGCGCGCAATCTGGAGGAACACATGGCGCGCATTCTGATCACCTCGGCGCTTCCCTATATCAATGGCGTCAAGCATTTGGGCAATCTGGTCGGCTCGATGCTGCCGGCCGATGCCTATGCCCGCTATTGCCGGGCCAAGGGCCACGAGGTGCTGCTGATCTGCGCCACCGACGAGCATGGCACGCCGGCGGAACTGGCGGCGGCGGCGGCGGGCCAATCGGTCGCCGACTATTGCGCCGAGTTATGGGCGGTGCAGAAGCAGTTGGGCGACAGCTTCCGGCTGTCGTTCGACTATTTCGGCCGGTCGTCGTCGCAGCGAAATCACCAGATTACCCAACACCTTGCCGGACGGCTGGCCGATGCCGGGCTGATCGAGGAGGTCTCGGAAAAGCAGGTCTACTCGAAGGCCGATGGCCGCTTCCTGCCGGATCGCTACATCGAGGGCACCTGTCCGAATTGCGGCTACCAAAGGGCACGCGGTGACCAGTGCGAGAACTGCACCAAGCAGCTCGACCCGACCGATCTGATCGACCCGCGCTCGGCGATCTCGGGCTCGACCGATCTGGAGGTGCGCGAGACCAAGCACCTGTATCTGAAGCAGTCGGCGATGCGCGCGCGGTTGACGACATGGATCGGCTCGAAGACCGACTGGCCGATCCTGACCACCTCGATCGCCAAGAAATGGCTGAACGAGGGCGACGGGCTGCAGGATCGCGGCATCACCCGTGACCTCGACTGGGGCATCCCGGTCAAGCGCGGCGATCAGGACTGGCCGGGCATGGAGGGCAAGGTTTTCTATGTCTGGTTCGACGCGCCAATCGAGTACATCTCCGCCACCGCCGAGTGGGCCGATGCCAATGGGTTGGGCGATGACGCCTGGCAGCGTTGGTGGCGCGAGGATCTGGGGGCGAGTGACGTGCGCTACGTCCAGATCATGGGCAAGGATAACGTGCCGTTCCACACCTTGAGCTTCCCGGTGACCATGATGGGGGCCAATTTCGATGGCAAGGAACCATGGAAGCTGGCCGATTACATCAAGGGTTTCAACTGGTTGACCTATGAAGGCGGCAAGTTCTCGACCAGCCAGGGGCGCGGCGTGTTCATGGACCAGGCGCTGGAGATCCTGCCGTCGGACTACTGGCGCTGGTGGCTGCTGGCGAATGTGCCCGAGGGATCGGACAGCGACTTTACCTGGGGCGCGTTCCAGACCGGGGTTAACAAGGATCTGGCCGATGTGTTGGGGAATTTCGTCAGCCGGGTCACCAAATTCTGCCGCTCGAAGTTCGGCGAGGTGGTGCCTTCGGGCGGTGAATATGGTGTCGCCGAGGCGGCGGTCACGGCGGAAATTGCCCGCCGGACCAGGGCTTACGAGGAGCACTGGGAGGCGTTGGAGATCCGCAAGGCGGCCAGCGAATTGCGCGCCATTTGGGTGGCGGGGAACGAGTATTTGCAGGCGGCGGCGCCCTGGGCGGCGTTCATGGAGGACCCAGGCCAGGCGGCGGCCTCGATCCGGTTTGCCCTGAATTTGATCCGGCTATACGCGGTGCTGTCGCGGCCGTTCGTACCGGACGCCTCGGACACCATGCTGGCGGCGCTGGGGCTTGGCGACGCCGAGGCGGCATGGCCGGAGGACGTGGCAGCGGCGCTGGATGCCCTGCCGCCGGGGCACGGCTTCACGGTCCCGGAGAACCTGTTCGCCAAGATCACTGACGAGGCGCGCGAAGAAATGGAAGCGCGGTTCGCGGGGGAGTGAATCGGCTGATTGGGCTGGGATTCCAACGGGGTGTTTTAGGGGTGCTTTAGGAGTGCTCCCGACTCGATGGGTTAACGCCGGGTCCCCATGCCATTGTGCGCCGTATATCGAGGTCCCGAACAGGTCCGCGCGCAAAGCGGCGACGCCTGTCGGATCATCGAACACCAGGCATGTTCAGTCTGTTCCAGACCGGTGTGCCAGAGCCTGCAGGCATCATCACAAGCGAGCGAGACCAACAGATCGGCCGTAATGTCCGCCTCGATTGGGTAGTTGACCAATTCGATTGCCGCACGGCAGGCCCCGGCGGCTTCGCGCACGCGCTCGACCTGGGCCTCGGTCAGACCGGGGGGCAGATCAGGCAAAGGGATCAAATCGTTCATCGGCATATTTATGGGGCGGACCGGCACCATGCGCAACCACACTGGCAACCCGCCCCACCCCGCGCTACATTCCCCCCCATGTCACATGATACCCTCATAGCTGAGATCGAGGCCTGGTTGCTGGAGAAGGCGCTGGGCGATCCGGAGATTGTCAAGTTGTTCGAGGCGCTGTGCCAGCGGCTGCATGCCGTTGGCGTGCCGGTCGAGCGGGCCGTGCTGAGCTGGCCGACCCTGCATCCACTGTTCGGGGCCGAGCAGGTGTTCTGGTGGCTCGGCAAGGGCGCCAGGCTGGAGCAGTATTACCATTCCGCCATCGGCAGCGAGGCCTGGCGGAAAAGCCCGTTCTACCGGGTTCTCAGCCGGGCGTTGCCGCGGCTGCGTCGCCGCTTGACCGGCGAGAATGCGTTCCTGGATTTCGACGTATTGAAGGACCTCGCCGGGCAGGGTTACACCGACTACCTTATGACGTCGTCGAACTTTCGCATCGCCGAATTTGCCAACTTCGAGGGCGGCACCACCGGGATCATGGCAAGTTGGACCACGACCCGCGCGGGCGGCTTCACCGATATGGACCTGGAGGCGTTGAGCCGGATCCAGACGGTCTTCGCCGTGGCCTGCCGCGCGGCGATCCAGAAACGGGTGATGGCCAATCTGGCGACCGCCTATCTGGGGCCCACCGCCGGGGGGCGGGTGCTGTCGGGTGACATCAAGCGCGGTGACGGCGAGCGGATCTCGGCGGTGGTGTGGTTCTCGGATATGCGCGGCTCGACCCGGCTGTCGGACGAGATGGCGCCGGATGATTATCTGGCGCTGCTGAACAAGTATTTCGAATGCACGGCGGCGCCGGTGATCGCCCATGGCGGCGAGATCCTGAACTTCATCGGCGACGGGGTGCTGGGGGTGTTTCCGATTGAGGGACCGGATGGCGTGGCCGAGGCGGTGGGCCGGGCGACGGCGGCGGTTGGCGATGCGCTGCGGCTGCGGGGCGAGGTCATCGAGGCCGGAACGCCCGCTGGTGCGCCACTGGAGTTTGGTATCGGGCTGGATATCGGCGAGCTGATGTTCGGCAATATCGGCGTGCCCGACCGGCTGGCGTTCTCCGGCATCGGCCGGGTGGTGAACGGAACCCAGCGGATCGAGGCGGCGACCAAGGATATGGGGTACCCGGTGCTGGCGACGGCGGCGGTGGCCGAAGCGATGCCGAACGCCTGGGTTCCGGCGGGAACCCGCTGCCTGGCCGATTTCCAGCATGAGTTGGAGTTGTTCACCTACCGCCAGGCAGCGGTCGCGGGACAGCGCGCGGCGGAGTAGGCGGCGCAAAATTTGCCAGATCGCCTGGCGGTTTCCCCCTCTCCCTACCCTCCCCCACGAGGGAGGAGGAGCCGCGGATGGCCAGTGCCGGAAGCGAGTGCAGGGTTTGTGTTTACCCGACCCGCTCTACTGCGATGGCAATCCCCTGGCCACCGCCGATGCACATGGTGATCAGGCCGTAGCGGGCCTGGGTGCGCTCCAGCTCGGCGAGGCATTTCAGGGTTAGGATGGCGCCGGTTGCGCCGATCGGGTGGCCCAGCGCGATGGCACCACCGTTGGGATTGACCTTAGCGGTGTCGAGCCCGAGGCCCTGGTTGACGGCGAAGGCCTGGGCGGCGAAGGCTTCATTCGACTCGATGACGTCGAAATCCGCAATGGTCAGCCCGGTGCGGGCCAGCAGCGTCTCGACCGCCGGGATCGGGCCGAGGCCCATCACCTGCGGGCGAACCCCGGCATGGGCATAGCCGAGCAGCCTGGCGCGGAGTTTCAGGCCAGCGGCGGCGGCGGCATCGGCGCTGGCCAGCACCAGGGCGGCGGCGCCGTCATTGATGCCGCTGGCGTTGCCGGGGGTGACGGTGCCGTCCTTCTTGAACACCGGGCGCAGCTTGGCCAGGTCCTCGGCAGTGGTTGCGGGCTTGGCGTGCTCGTCAGTATCGAAGGCGACGTCGCCCTTGCGGGTCTTGACCATGAAGGGCTCGATCTGGCTGGCGAAGTGTCCGTTGGCGATGGCGATGCCGGCACGGCGTTGGCTTTCCAGGGCGAAGGCATCCTGATCGGCCCGCGAGATGCCGCGCTCGTCGGCGATGTTCTCGGCAGTGACGCCCATGTGGCCGGTGCCGAACGGGCAATGCAGTGCGCCGATCATCATATCGACGAAGGTGGTGTCGCCCATCTTCTGGCCGAAGCGCACGGAGTGCACGACATGCGGGCTGCGTGACATCGCCTCGGCGCCGCCAGCCAGCGCGTAGTCGGCGTCGCCAAGGGCTATGGCCTGCATTGCCGAGACAATCGCCTGGGCGCCGGAGCCGCAGAGGCGGTTGACGTTCATTGCAGGCGTCGTGTCGGGGATGCCGGCATCGATGGCGGCGACACGGCTGAGGTACATGTCGCGCGGCTCGGTATTGATGACATGGCCGAAGACAACATGGCCGATCTGGCCGCCCTCGACGCCGGATCTGGCCAGTGCCGCCCTGGCGACATGGGTCGCGGTTTCGATTGGCGAGGTGCCGGCAAGCGCGCCGCCGAAGGTGCCGATGGCGGTGCGGGCTCCGTCGAGGATGACGACATCACGGGTGGTATGGGCGCTCATTGGGCGGTCTCCTTGGCGCTGCGGGTGTCCGGGCCGGATGTTGACCATATGTCCGAGGCGGCGCAAGGGGCGCGGGCGAACCACTAGTGGATCGAATCCGACATTCCGAACCCGGAATACCGGCTCGAACCACTAGCCATCTCTTTGTGATGGCTCAACTTTTCTCGACGAAAGGCCCAGCTTGCGCCGGAGCCTTCCGTCTCGGTCGAACCATTAGGTCGCATGCCGGGACGAACAATCGAACGCCCCCACGGAAAACCGCAGGGGCGCGATACGTCTTTTGGAGCCGCTTTGTCCGGCGAGGCTGAATGGCGCCTCACCGGTCCTTGGTGTTGCGTGCGATCAGGTGTTGCCATGCTTCTTCGGGCGCAACCAGACCTCGACCCGATGATTTGCATTCTGACCCTCGAGCGTATCGTTACACCCGATCGGGGTCATCTCGCCGTAAGCTTCGATGACGACCGGCGCCTGGTCGAACGCGCTGGCGCCAAAGACATCCCGCATGGCTGCCAGCGCCGCCTCGGCATGGCTCATCGACATGGCGCGGTTGGTATCGAAATCGCCATCCGAGCCGCTGAAACCAACCAGTACCACCTCGCGTCCGGCATAGTCGCCTTGGGCAAACGCCTGGGCGAACTGCTGAGCCTCGTACTTGGACCCAACCTCCAATTCGTTCGATCCTGGGCGGAAGTGGAAGGTCAAGCTGAGGCGCTCGGCACCGTTGAGACTGGTCAGCATCTGCTGCATCACCGGCAGTGAGAACTCGGTCTGGCCGATCAACGCGTGGGCGATCCGCTGGCCAAGAACGTTGAGCCCGTTACGCTCTATGCTCCGGCTGACAAAGCCAGCCTCGTCGATCAACGGCTGAGCAAGGTCCGAGACCATATATGCCATCAAATCGTACACATGCAGGTGCTGCGCCTTTGCCGAGCGGTAGAGATATAGCCGCCGGGTAAGCGGATATTCCTCGGTCTTGATGGCGAAGTCGGTAGGGAAGCTGGTGATCCCGCAAGATTTCTCGATCCCAAGCGCGATTGCCTGGTCAACATGGGCGCTGCTGGTAAATCCGATCGCGCCCGGGTCGGCCAAAACGGCGTCGGTCAGTTCCAGATCGTCAGTATAGCGCTTGGCGCCGAAGCCGATCGTCTGATTGTTCGGCCTCAGCACGTGCTCATCAATGAAGTCGATGTTGCCCGAGGCTGGGTCGTTCGCATGGACAGTGATCGGCATGTCGGCGCCGCCGACCTGCGACCAGTTGGTGAGATTGCCAGCGAGAATATTGGCCATCTCCTCGATGGACAAAATGCGAACGTTGTTGCTCGGGTTGACGATGGCGACGATGGCATCATGGGCGAGCACGCTCTCGTACTTGCTTTGGCGCGGATCGGGTTCGCCGGCGGCGACCAGATTGCCGACCTCCGCATCCTCAACCGGGCGCGAAGACATACCGATCGCCGCCCGTCCGGCGGCAATACTGTCAAAGGCGATGTCCGAATTCCGTGCCAAAAGATGGATCGAAGCCATCTCGCGGCCATCCTCGTGGATCACTCGTATTGTCTCGATCCCGGTGTCCGGCGCTGTCTCGCGCACCAGGTCGGCCTGCAAGTGCTCGGCATAGCCCTCGACCAGCTTCGGCATCAGCCCAAGGCCGATGGTGCTCGTGCCGTGGATCGAGAAGGTGGCGCCGAACATGATTTCCTCCGGGCATCCCGGGCCCTCGCAGCGCACCTGCGTGACACTGATCTCGACCTCGCCAAGAGCGGTCCGAAGCCTGTAGTTCAAGCCGTCGAATTCGATCAGCTCGCCGCCGATCGAGGTGTTGCCGTCGATTGAGGTCAAGGTAACCTGGCCGCCCAACTGGGCATGCGCCGTGCCAAAAGTCAGGAATGCCGCGAGTGACAGGGCCGTCACCGCCGGCGCACGCGCGAATTTCAACTTCATCATATCTCCACCCCTCCAATAGGGTCACTCCCCGAAACCCCATTCAGTCTCTCGCCTTCAACGCGGCGAAACCTTCAAATCAGCCACTCGATCGCCACGAAGGCCATCAGCTAAACTGGCAACTTCCGCACAGCCCACCGGCGACAGTCGGCGGTTTAACGGCCGGGCAGGCTTGCCCCGCACCGACTGAAGCACGGCCAGCCGCGGGCTGGCGAACTCGCCGTCACCGCAGGTTCCGGCCAGGCGCTCTAGATTGCGGCTCGGAAAATCGACGACCAGTTCAACGCCGCCCGCCACCCCACCGCTCTTTAGATAATAGGAATAGACCTGCAGGTGCTGGCCGACACCATCGACCGGCTCGTAGACAGCCATGAACCCGCCACCACTGCGGCGCGCATCATGAAAGTCGCGCGGGTGGTCCGGGCTGACATGTCCGGTGGCGCCGGGTGCAGCGCCGAATTCGAGCGCATTCAGCGTCAACTGGATTGGCGTGTCCCACATGACCGCGACACGCTCGATCCGCTCCAGGCTGGAGAACCGCAGCGAGAAGGCCAGTTCACTACCGTCGGCAAAGCTGACCACGGCCGGCGTCACCGGCTTGAAACCGGGAACCTCGATCCGGCCCTCACCGGCAGGGTCAATCATCAAGCCAAGCTGGATACCGCCATAGGATAACTCGGCGACGGTTCCGGCCTGGCAAGGTGCATGCAGGATCACCGCAGTCACGCCTACCGGTGACAGCTCGCTTTGTACCGACGGCTCGGCGGCACATTTGGTCGGAGCGGCGACCCGCCGCTAGACGATTGCGGTGGCGGATTGTGGCAGATCGCGCGGAGCCGGGTCGAGCGACGCGGTCTGGGAAAGGCTGTCGCCTGCCCACGTGTCATCGGAGACACTGCCGGTGGGCATCAGGCTCGTACTCGCAGCGTCGGTGGGCACGCCGGTAACGACCGGTATGACCTCAGCGATTTCGACGGGGCTGATCCGCAATGGTGCGGTTTCCGGCGCGGGCATGGACAAAATTGCCGGTTCGAGCGCCGCGACAATGATGGACTCGGACGCCGACGAAACTGCGAAATCGACATATGGCGCGGGCGCCGCGGCAATTTCCAGCGCGGGCGCCGTCCCAATTTCCAGCACGGGCGCCGTCGCAATTTCCAGCGCAGGCGCATCCTCAATTGTCGGCACAGCCTCAGCATTCGACTCAAGCGCAGCCGCAACCGCAGCCGCATAGCCAGCCTTCTCCGCAAGCGCAGCCTCAATCCTCTGCGCCAAGGTCATCTCAGCGACTTCTCGAGGTGAAGTCGTTCCCGTCGGCTCGGTGATCTTTGATGCGACTGCCATTGCCACGACGTCCGCTACATCCTGGTGAACCGTCAACACAACCTCGGCGAACCCGGGTGCGTCAGTCAGACCGTAGTGGAACCGCTGAATGCCATCGCAGGTCGGGTCAGGCAAATAATGTACCGCTCCATCCGCAACCAGAGCCCGGCCGCATTTCGGCAGCGAAACGATTTCGAGCAGGCTGGCGTCAGCGGTCAAGACGCCCTCGTCATTGGCCAACACGTCAATGCGGGTCCTACCCTTGACGGCGGCGACAACCCTGTCGTTCTTCAGGACACGAAGCACCTGGGACGATGATTGGGTCGTGGACGCAAGCGAAGACGCCTCAGGATCGCCTCTCCCGAGGAGGTTAGTTTGCTGTACCATTGTGCCGATCCCAACCACCGCTATGATGGCGGTCAGGAACGTCATCATCCCGTCATCTCCGCGCATTGAACCCACCTCACTCCAAGCGACGAATTATCAAAATCTTCGGGATACCCATCCGAACTGCGATGCCCTTTAGTATTACCAAACAAATATCTCTGACTAATAACTGAAGATTAATATCAATGCCTTACCGGCCTATATTGCGGCACAATTGTGACAATTGCACGGCGGACGAGCTGCACTATGAGTCGACCTCGATCACAACTGCCGCATCGGCACCAATACTTCCGATGTGCGCAGTTTTCGAGTTATCGTGAAGGTTGTGAACTCGCACCGACAGGCTGGTTCGGGTAAGTCGAAAATTGCCCCCGGGAACCCCTTGGCCAATCTGGACTCTCTACCCCCGGTGGTCGCGGATCCAGACCTCGACCCGGCGGTTCAACTCGCGCCCCTCGGCGGTTTCGTTACAACCTACGGGTGTCAAATCGCCGTAGCTTTGAATCACGATCGGCACCGCGTCGAGCGCGCCCTCGGCGACCGCCGTCTTGAGCGTATCGAGCACACTTTGGGCCCGGCGAGCGGCCAAATGGCGATTTACATCAAATTCACCGATCGAATCAGTGAAGCCGACCAGCAGAATGTCTTTGCCCCGGTAGGCACCGCCCGCCAGCAACCGGGCAAAGCGCTCGGCCTCGCTCTGCGAACGCGTCTCGAGATTGGACGAGCCGAGGGTAAAGCGGAAGGTGGGGCTGAGACGCTCGGCGTCCTTGATCTCGGTCAGCATCTCGCGGAATACCGGCAGCGAGAATTCCTCCGGGCTGGTCAGGCTGTGTGCGAGACGGGCGCCCTGGACCTCGATACCCTGGCTTTCGATATCGCGATCGATGAACCCGGCTTCGGCAATGATCGGCTGCGCGGCGTCGGACAGCGCAAAATCGAGCAGCCCACGCGCATGGACGGATTGATCATCCGCGCCCGAGTCATAGGCGTAGAGGCGCCGGCTAAGCGGGTATTCCTCGGTCTTGATGTCGAAGGAAGTTGGCAAAGAGACCAACCCGCACTCCTGGCGGATGGCAACCATCCGCGTTCCACGCGCGTAGGCAAAACCAGTAACGCCAATTCCAGCAGGGTCGATCGACACCAGATCAGACAGATCGGCGTGGTCCTTCAGGCGTTCGGCGGATTCGGTGATGCTGAGCCCTCGCGGCGCCATCGCGATGGTCTCGAACAGATTGTACGTACCAGTCCGGTCGTCGGGAACATAAACGCTGATCGGCTGATCCGGCCCGCCGAGTTCCGCCCAATTGGTTGTCTGCCCGGCAAATATCGCGGCAATCTGATCAAGCGCCAGCGCGCGCACCGGATTGTCCGGGTGAACGATCACGATCAGCCCGTCCAGGGCAAGAATGTGCTCGTTCGGACTGTCGCGCAGGCCTGTCAAACCGGCCTCAGCCTCGTTCACGCGGCGCGAGGCAAGGCCGATTGCAGCAGTTCCATTGGCCAAGGCCGAAAATGCGGCGGTTGTGTCCTGGACTGCCACGTGGACCGAAGCCACGTCGTTTCCGGCGTTGTTGACAAGACGAAACACACGTTCGTTGTCACCCGCGCCGACCTCGCGCACCATCTCGGCGCCCAGAGCGTCGCCATACCCCTCGATCAGTGATGGCATCAGCCCGTCGCCAATGATGTTCGAGCCGGCGAGGTTGAGCTGGTTGCTGTCGAGCGCCTGGATTGGGCAGCCCTCGCCCTCGCAGCTCACTTGATCCACATCGATGGTGATGGTGCCCACGCTGGTTCGCAAAGTGTAGGTTCTGCCGTCAAACCCAATCATCTCGCCTTCCACTCGGGCGGCCCCGTCGTGCGATGTCAGGACGACGGCGGGCTCCGCCCATGCCGCTCCGATGCCGAATGTTAGCCCGATGAAGGCCGCAATCAGCCCCGAAATCTTTATTCGCATCTGTGTTCCCCAATCACCGGGCGGTGCGCGACCCGCGCCAACCCGGCGAACTCCACCCGTTCTACTTCTGCAAAATGATCATGTCGTCGACTGCGTCGGAGATGTACCGATTTGCCATTCCGGCGACCGCATCGCAATCGAGCGTTGCCAGGCGGAGAATCCGCGGCCGTTCAAGCCGCCCCGCCTCCGATCGCAGAATCAAAAACTTGGGCTGGTCGAACGCCGCATCGCCGCAGAACGTCGACTGCGTGACGATTTCGGACGGATCAAGGCCAAGCTTCAATTTGATGACCCCGGCCTTGCCGCCGCCTCGGTGCCAGTAGGTATAGATTTCAATACGCTGCCCGATCCCATTGACCGGTTGATATTGCAGCAGATAGCCACCGCCTGACCGTCGAACCTGGCGATGGTTGCGAGGATTATTTGCGCTGACGTGATCCAGGCTGCCTGGAGAAGCGCCGAATTCAAAGGCGTGCAAGACCAAGTTGGGCGTCGGCCCTCGGACCAGAGCAACCCGGTCCATCTTCTCGGTATCGGCGAAGGGAATGTTGAACGCGATCTGGGTGCCATCTCCGAAGCGCAGTTGCGCATCGCTCGCCCGCTGGAAACCGGCAGCGGCAATACTGCCGTTACCTGCTGTATCGAGGGCAATACCAAAGCGAATTGTCTCGTAAGAAAGCTCAACAGCCGTTCCGGCGTGACAGGGCGATTCAATGATAACTTCGGTCATTCCGGCGGGTCGAATGTCGAGGGTCAGCGCCGGCAGAACCGTGCAGGGGCCGGTCGATGCGGGTAACGCGGCGGGGTTCGTTGCGGCCGGGTCGACTTGCTGCTGACTTGATCCACCCGATTGATTTGGGCCCGATTGATTTGGGTCGGCCAGCGCCGCCGGCGATGTGGTGTCGACCGGCGCCAGATTAGTGGAATTGCGGAGCACCAGAACTGACGTGAGACCGTCCGATGGTGAACCCAGGTCAGATTGACCGGCCGCTCCGGAGCCCAACTCCGGCATGGTGACGCGCGGGACATTTGCACCAAGCCCACCATTGTCCACCCCAGCCCCGGTTGCGATTGATTGGCCGGAGTTCGGTAACGGCGCGCCTGCGTATTGATCGGACGGTTGGGTTACCGGCTGCCCGGCGAGCACCGAGGTTTCCGCAAGGCCGCCTGCCGCGCCCAAGCCCGATTCCTGACCTGAGCTGCCATGAGCAACCCCCGCCCCGGTCGCATCAGTGCCACCCGACGCCATCGATCCTGCGCCCGAGGCCGTGTTGGGCAGGCCAGGCACGGTGGCAGCCTGAGGTTGCGGCACACTCGTCGAGCGAATGATCAAGCCCCCGGCATCTGACCGCGCCTGAGGCTGTTCCGCCAGCGTTGCCGACGTGTCGCCGACGCCCGGGTCCGACGTACCCGGTACAGGCGCGGTGACGTCGCGTTGGGCATTTTTCGCAATTTCGTTCTGGGTCGGCTCACCAATCTGGACAACGACGGTCACTTCCCCAGTCTGGCCGAAGCTTCGCCCGCTTATGGCATATTTGAAGGTCTGTGAGCCGACGCAGCGTTCCGCCGGCAGATAATGCGCCAGCCCGCCAACCGCGGAGACGCGGCCGCATTTCGGCTGTCCAACGATCGCCAGATTCTCGGCGTCACCGTCCCTGAGGCCAAGATCGTTGGCAAGAACGTCGATACTGCTGCGGGTATTCGCGTTCACGATCACGTCGTCCGGCCGAAACTCCAACGCGACCGACCCGCCGCCAAAATACCGTTCGACCACGTCAAAGCGCTGGGCCAAAGTGCCAACGGCAATCAAGACCACTATGATCGTGAACATCGACATCATTCGGTCGTCTTTAAGCACGTTGACAGGCCTCCGATTCTTCCAAGGTTTCGTCGAAACGGTTTTACGCAATTAAAACACAGCGTTGCGATTATGTCTGAATGTCTATCATGAAGCAAGATATTAGGATATCACATACCAGATCCTGACCGGAGACTGTTGTAAAATAACCAATCAAGGATGAGTTGTGGAGCGTGCCGATGATTTTCAAGGTCCGCCAATCCATGCAATGATCAGGCCACCTGCGGCACCTGCGCGCGACCGGCGAGAGACTGGCGTCATACCGCCAACCAAGCTCGCTGATCAACAAATTTCCGTGCGCCGGGTATCCGCCGCAATTTGATATTAAGTTTGAGGTGTTACCAAAGAGAGCTAACCTTCCGGAATCGGGTGTATGCAAATCGTCAGGGCTCGGTCGACGGCGTTGGCAGGGGCAAGAATGATGCGGAGTTTTAGGGGCAACGGCAGAATGGTCGAACCACGGCACTCCGCGGATGACGCGAGAAGCGGCACGGCCGGCAGCAGTCCGCGCAACCTGGTCTTTATCTCCGACGGCACGCTCTCGTCCCTGAGGGCTGGGACGGAGACCAATGCCGGGATGCTGTACCGGCTGCTGACGGAAACTGGCCGCAACCCCTATCAGCAATACGACTATGACCCCGGCGTGCAGGGCAGCGGCCTGCGCAAGTGGTTCAACGCGGTCACCGGGATGGGCATCAATCTGACGATCTGCCAGGGTTATGGATTTCTCGCCAGCCGCTACCGCCCGGGTGACCGGATTTACTTGTTCGGCTATTCTCGCGGCGCCTATGCAGTGCGCTCGCTGGCCGGGATGATCGGCTCGGTCGGTTTGCTGCGCCAGGAGCATGCGACCGAGCGCAATATCAAGCGGGCCTTCCGCCTGTATGAGCTGAACGGCGAGATGATCCGATCCCAGGCCAGGGCGGATTTCATCGGCCAGAAATGCCATGACCATGTGCCGGTCGAATTGGTCGGGGTGTGGGATACGGTGCGAACGCTGGGCTTGCCCTATCCGGTGCTGTCACGGATGGCGCAGATGGCGACCGAGTTTCACGACCACGCACTGGGCGACCATATCCGGCACGGCTATCACGCGTTGGCGATCGATGAGGACCGAACCGCCTTCGCTCCGATCCTGTGGCAGCGAAGCCCGCACTGGCAGGGCCGGCTGGAGCAGACCTGGTTCGCCGGCGTCCATGGCGATGTCGGCGGCAATATAGGCGATCACACGGCGGCGCGCCCGGCGGCGAATATCCCGCTGAACTGGATGCTGCGCCGGGCCGAGCAGCACGGCCTGATCCTGCCGGAGGGGTGGGAGGGCCGGTTCCCGGAGGATCCGGCGGCGCCGCAGATCGGCAACCGGACCGGCATGGCACGGATGTTCATTTTTCGCCGCCGGCGCGCAGCTGGCGGCGGCGACGGCGAGGTCATCCATCTCAGCATCCGCGCCCGTATGGCGGCGCTGCCGGGCTACCGACCGATAGGCAAGATCGACGTTGGTGAGCGGTGGGGCGACGGCCAGTAGTTTTGGCCGTAGTTTCACGCGCTGGCATACAATCTCATTGTCTTCCTGCAAGGCACCGATCTACCCGAGCATTGACCTATTCGCCCAGTCGACCGCTGAAAAGCGGTGGCAGGTCCAAACTCACAGCGTCGGGCTGCCTCGACGCCAGCGAAGCATGCCAAAACAGTTGCCACCGCACGTCAGCCGACCTACCATCGCCCATAAGCACTGTTGCTTGCGGAAAATCGGATAATATTCAGTTCGTGCATTTTGGGGTGTGGTCCATGTCAATCGCAGAAATTGAAGTCGGCTCTGAACGGCGACTACCCACGACTCAGGCTGCGAGAAGCCAGTTAATCCGACATACCCCATATGAACCGGCAACCAGACCGCAGTTTGGGCCATTTCGGTTTTCCTGACAAGGCTGAGCCGGCGGCGGTGCGAAAAAAGCTCTCCATGTGCCAAAATGCTCCGCGGCACGCCCGAGAGTGTCGATTTGGTGGTGATCAAGACGCACCTCTCCCGTGGCTTTGGCTGCAACGCATGACAAACGGGCGCGTCACGCCGGCGCAGGATCAGGCGGTGGCCGCAATTGCGCGAT
>DATLAW010000174.1:0-4722 GCA_035527255.1 Thermohalobaculum sp.
AACGAATACGGTATCGCCGCCTACAAGACCGTCAACCGTTTCGCCGAAGCCGAGGTCGACTGGCTCATGTCGATCGGCGGCATCCGGCTGGAGATTGGCAAACGCCTCGGTGACGGCCTGACCCTCGACCAGTTGAAATCCGGTTTTGAGGCGATCTTCCTCGGCATCGGCCTCGGCGGCGTCAACGCGCTCAGGGCCGAGGGCGAGGATATGGTGGGTGTCTGCGACGCCGTCGACTTCATCGCCGATCTGCGCCAGGCGGGCGACCTGGCCAAGCTGCCGGTGGGCCGCAACGTTGTCGTCATCGGCGGCGGCATGACCGCCATCGATGCCGGCGTGCAGTCGAAACTGCTCGGCGCGGAAACCGTCACCATCGTCTACCGCCGCAGCCAAGACGCCATGAGCGCCAGCCCGTGGGAGCAGGAGCTCGCCGCCGCCAAGGGCGTCACCATCCGCCACTGGGCCAAGCCCCTGCGGGTGACTGGCAACGGCACGGCCCGCGAGGTCGAGTTCGAATACACCCGGACCGGCCCGAATGGCCTCGAAGGCACCGGCGAGACATTCCGCATCGCCGCCGATCAGGTGTTCAAGGCCATCGGCCAAACCCTCGACGGCGCCCCTGACGGCCTGGCGCTAGAGGGTGGCAAGATCAAAGTCGATGCCGATGGCCGCACCGCGTCGCCCGGAATCTGGGCCGGCGGCGACTGCGCCACCGGCGGCGACGACCTGACCGTGACCGCAGTCGCCGAGGGCCGCGACGCCGCCGAAAGCATTCACCGGAGCTTAACGGGAGGATAAAGCCATGCCGGTCGAGGAAGACGTCGCCCGCCACTACACCAGCGGCAATCTGTTGGAGCGCATCCGCCAGGGGCTGGCGACGATGGGTCGCGATCCCGACCATCCCAGCCTCGACGATCTGAAGCCGGTCGACGAGTTCCACATCGGCGGCGTCGAGGCTACCGGCGACCTGCTGGCCCAGATCGACCTTGGTCCGCGCTCAGCGCTGCTCGATATCGGCTCCGGTCTCGGCGGCCCGGCGCGATTCATCGCCTCCAACACCGGCTGCCATGTCACCGGCATTGACCTGACCGAGGAATTCGTCGCCACTGCCGGTGCGCTCTCGGAGATGACCGGGCTTGCCGGGCGGACGTCGTTCATCGTCGGCAGTGCGCTCGACCTGCCCTTCGCGCCCGCTTCCTTCGACGCGGCAACGCTGATCCATGTTGGCATGAACCTGCCCGACAAGCCCGTCCTCTTCGCAGGTGTCGCCCGGGTGCTGCGCCCGGGCAGGGTCTTCGCCGTTTATGATGTGATGCGGACCGGTCCGGGTGAACTGGCTTATCCGGTCCCCTGGGCCGAAACCGCCGCCACAGACTTCTCTGCGCCGCCCGATGCCTACCGCGTGGCTGCCGCGGCGGCCGGTTTCACCATCGCCGCCGAACGCGTGCGCCGGGATTTTGCGCTCGATTTCTTCCGGGCGCGCGCAGCAGGGGCCGCCGGACAGGACGGCCCGCCGCCGCTCGGCATCCACTTGCTGACTGGCACGACCGGGCCGGAAAAGATGCGCAACATGATTACGAATATCGAGGCGGGAGTGATCGCCCCGGTCGAGATGATCTGTAGCCTCGGCGACTGAAAGGAGCACCCGATGGCCGACATCCGCGCCGCCGCCCGATCCATTCTTGTCACGGCGATTGTCCTGCTGCCGATTGCCGCGCGCGCCGAGTTCCAGGCGCACCAGTTCCCGTTCCAGCTCGAACCCGGACATAGTGCCCAAGAATTCGCGCTCTGCGAGGACGGTGCGAGCGTGATCTCCGGCGGCTTCATTATCGATCACTCCGGCAGCTTCCCGGACGGTTTCACCCGTATGGGAAGCGTCGTTGCGACTGCAAGCTCGCCTGCGGGCAGCAACGGCTGGATGGCGCAAATCGTCAATATCTCGAAGGACCTGCAAAACGGCGTCCTGCATATCCTGATCAGCTGCGAGGAGAACTGAGACATGGCCGACATCCGCAACAATTTCATCGGCATCAAATCGCCAAACCCGTTCTGGCTCGCCTCGGCGCCGCCGACGGACAAGGAATACAACGTCCGCCGCGCCTTCGAGGCTGGCTGGGGTGGGGTGGTTTGGAAAACCCTCGGCCTCGACCCCCATATCGTCAACGTCAACGGCCCACGCTACGGCGTGGTCTACGGCGCCGACCGCCGCCTGCTCGGTCTCAACAATATCGAGCTGATCACCGACCGGCCCCTGCGGACCAACCTCGACGAGATCAAGCTGGTCAAGCGTGATTACCCCGACCGCGCCGTCATCGTCAGCCTGATGGTGCCCTGCGAGGAGGATTGCTGGAAGTCGATCCTGCCCCAGGTCGAGGAAACCGGAGCCGACGGCATCGAGCTGAACTTCGGTTGCCCGCACGGCATGTCCGAGCGCGGCATGGGTGCCGCCGTGGGTCAGGTGCCGGAATACATCGAGATGGTTGCCCGCTGGTGCAAGCAGACGACGCGCATGCCGGTGATCGTCAAGCTGACTCCCAACATCACTGATATTCGCTACCCGGCGCGCGCCGCCAAGGCCGGTGGCGCCGATGCGGTTTCCCTGATCAACACCGTCTCGTCGATCACCTCGGTGAACCTCGACAACTTCAGCCCGGAGCCGGAGATCGACGGCAAAGGCTCCCACGGCGGCTATTGCGGCCCGGCGGTCAAACCGATCGCGCTGAACATGGTGGCCGATATCGCCCGCGACGCCGAAACCGCCGGCCTGCCAATCTCCGGCATCGGGGGCATCACCACCTGGCGCGACGCGGCCGAGTTCATGGCGCTAGGTGCTGGCAATGTCCAGGTCTGCACTGCCGCGATGACCTACGGCTTCCGCATCGTGAGCGAGATGATCTCCGGCCTCAATCTGTGGATGGACCAGAATGGCCACGCCACGCTGGCCGATTTCCAGGGCAGGGCAGTTCCCAACGTGACCGACTGGCAGTACTTGAACCTGAACTACGTCACCAAGGCGAAGATCGATCAGGACCTGTGCATCAAATGCGGCCGCTGCTTCGCCGTCTGCGAGGACACATCGCACCAGGCAATCTCGATGGTTGGCCCCGGCGGCGAGCGCCGCTTCGAAGTCATCGACGCCGAATGCGTCGCCTGCAACCTCTGCGTCAACGTCTGCCCGGTCGAGGCCTGCATCACCATGGAACGCATGGCGCCGGGCATGGTCGACCCGAGGACCGGGCAAGTGGTGAAGGAGGGCCATGGTGACTGGACCACCCACCCGAACAACCCGATGCGGGTGGCGGCGGAGTAGAGGCCGATTTGATGCGGTCACCCCCCAGTAAAAATAAGAACGGCGGGCCAAAACTGCCTGCTGCCTCGTCGCTTGTCTGGAGCGCAAGAGAGGAACTAACCTCTCCCATGCAGGCCGGGCTGCCAAGGGGCTCAGGCAACCAGTCGGTAATAGTAGATCGGGAAGAATTGTGGTGAGCCGCCGGTGCAGCGCCCGAACATGTTGCTCGAAGTCAGTGTGATATTGCCACCGGTTTGCACATTGATGCCGTTGATGCCGGCACCGTGTGCGCCGAGATCGACATCGCCCTTGGCGACAATCTGCAGGCCGTTGATAGTCATCGTCGACGAGAAGTGAACGCTGGCGTTCGAGAATATCTGCACCCCACCGCCTGGCGCGCAGCGGTCGGCGAGGCCCAGATTGGCGTCGGCCGAGAAGTTGATGTTGGAGTTCTGGGTTCCGTCGGCGTTGCCGACCGTACTGCCAGTCGCGCTGCCACCGCCAGGATTGCCGCCCGCCCGTGAGGCCAGCACCACATCATGCATCGACACGTTAGAGCCAACGCTGACCTGGCAGTCGCTGACAATCACCACTTCAGTCAGGGTGATGTTGTTCGGGATGCCGACATTCTTATTCGCCGGACATTCGATATGGTAGATGCGTCCAGGTTCGACGTCGGCGAAGTTGTACGTCTCGTCCCTGACGATGACATCCTTGCTGGTGTCGATATAACTCGGTGTGACATAGGCTTCCTTGGTCAACAGGTCGTCGATGAACTCTGCAACATGGTTGACCATGCGTGGATCGAAACTCTGTTCCTTCAGTACGACCGGCAGACCTGGACTATTCTTCATGCCATCCGACGGCA
This sequence comes from Thermohalobaculum sp., assembly GCA_035527255.1. Taxonomy (GTDB): domain Bacteria; phylum Pseudomonadota; class Alphaproteobacteria; order Rhodobacterales; family Rhodobacteraceae; genus Thermohalobaculum. The sequence goes on from DATLAW010000174.1 coordinate 4,158, forward strand.
GCACGAGCATCTGGTCAATATCGGGCATGCTCACGCTGACGCCAGGTGCAAAGTAGTTGTGGCTCCGCATGTGCACGCCCTCCTGGCCGTGGAGGCAGATCCGCTTGCCGAAGTCATTGCTGGACGAAATGTCGATCAGCCCGCGCGCAACAAGGCCGCTCCGCAGGCAGTCGGGGATGTAGCGCTGGGCTACCGCTTCAACGTTCACGTTCCAGGTTTGCAACCCGATTATACGCAGGAAGTTGACCGGCACTGCGTTGGCGTTCTCTTCGGTCTGGTGCAGTCTGACGCGGACCGTATCGGGCGCCATGCCACCGGCATTGAATTTGCGTGATGCGCGCTCCCATGATCCAATTTCAACATTCTCCGGTTTCAGCACCTCTCCATATTCCGCGACCGGCATATTGCCATTGGAGTAGGTAATAGCGCTTGCAACAGCGACCGCAGTGCTCGGTAGGTCGATGACAGCCGCAAGTGCTGCCGCATCGGCGGTCACCTGCAGCATGGTGCGGTTGCAAATTCCGTTCGTTGTGTCGACTGCCAAGCCGCACAGTCCGACCAACAG
>DATLAW010000175.1:0-6278 GCA_035527255.1 Thermohalobaculum sp.
GCCCGCATTCATCGCTTGACGGCAAAACTCCAGATCAGGCCTACTTCAACCCGCTGACGCCGGTATTGGTGGCAGCGTGACCCAGGCGGAAATCCACTTAAGGAACCCCCGGAAACTGTTCAAACAAACCGAGCCACCTCAAACTTGTGCCCCCAAATCCCCACGATCCATGGTGCATCAAGATGCGCCCTACGATGGCCCACCCCCAGGCAACGGCGCACCAAACTCCACCCCCCCTCAAACCCACCGCCCAAACAACCCCGGCCGCACCGCCATCACCACCAGCGCCCAGCCGAGCACCCCATGCCCATGGGCTGCCAGCGTCGCCGGGCCGGTAAAGGTCAGCCGCCGCAGCACCGTCTCGGCGCCCGGTGGCCAGTCGATCACAAATTGCACCGGCAGGCCCGAGACAATCAGTTGGTAGAACAGGTAATACACCTGCGGCGACAGCCACAGGAACGCCCAGAACAGCCCCACCGCCCATAGCAGCCGCCGCCAGATGTCGCCGCGTCGGAATGCCCGCCGCGCCAGCTTCAGCAGGCACAGCGTCATCACCGCCGTCAGGGCCAGTAACCCGGCCATCTCGGCGACCCCCAGCGTGAACAGTGAATCTTCGTGGTACATGGGCAAAGGTATTATCCGAGCCGCCACACCCCCGCCAGTGGCCTGATTGGCCAGCCAGACCGGCCTGCTCAGTGCATTGGAAATGAATTGTGAACACGCCGCCCCTTTTCATCCAGCCTGATAATTCCCATCTTGGTCAGATGCGCATGATGCTCGCCATCCTCGTTGTGCTCGTCGCCCTGCCCGCCCACGGCGGCGGCCGCGGCGACCGTCCGACGTTCAGCGACCGCGCGGGAGTCGGCCAGCCGGTTCGGTTCACCGACCTGCGCGGCAATGTCTTCCACCCGCGTGCGCTGTTTGTGGTGTCCCGCTCGGGCACGATTCGGGCGGCCCTGCCGGATGCCACCAATAACGCGGTATTCGAGGGTCACCTCGATCTCTCCGGAACACCACTCATCGGTCAGTTTCTCCGCGACCGCCTGGCGCCCTCCGATGCGGCGCGTGAGGGCACATTGGTCGGCCCGGTCTACCGGCTGGGCGATGACCTGGTGCTTGATGCCCGCGAGGCGACCGTTCCGCTCGGTGGCCGCGATCTGGTTCTGACCGCCACCTTCCCCGGTGACGGCGCGGTCAGTTACCGCCTCGGCAGGCTCCGCTTCGCCGCCGCCACCATGCCTGGCGCAACCGGCCGGCCAGCGGGCACCGGCTACCTGCTCAACGGCGCGCTTGTTCTGGCCGCAGATGGCCGCGACCCGCTGATCACCGATTGGTCCAAGGTGTTCGGCAGCGGCAACTGAGCCGGTCCACGCCGTGGCCACCGGCCAAAATTGTCGAATAAGGCAATGTCGAGTCGGGCGCACCCCCATAACACCCCCATAACACCCCCACAACACCCCCGTTGGAATCCCAGCCCCCAGGGCACCAGTGGCGCATTGACCTGTGCCGCTGTCATGGGCAAATCTGCACCAACGGCAACAACGCAGAGGCTACCGGCCATGGAACTCGCCGACCAATCCGTCCTGATCCCCGGCGGCACCTCCGGCATCGGGCTGGCCTGCGCGCGGGCCTTCGTTGCCGCCGGCGCCAAGGTCTGCATCGTCGGCCGCAACACCGAACGCGGCGCTGCCGCCGCCGCCGAACTTGGCCCCCGCGCCAGCTTCATCGCCGCCGATTGCGCCGAGCCGGGCCAGGTCGAGCGCATGGTGGCCGAGGCTGCCGCGCAAATGGGCCGCATCGATACCCTGGTTTGCTCGCTCGGCGCTAACTTCTTGCCCCAGCTTCTTTTTCGCCAGTCACTCGACGATATCCAGGCCTCACTGAACCAGGATCTGGCGCCGTTTCTTTATGTCGGGCGGGCGGTTCTGCCGGTGATGATGGCGCAAAACAGCGGCTCGGTGATCAACATCGCCTCCGACGCCGGCAAGATCGCCACCCCCGGCGAAAGCGTCATCGGCGCCTCGATGGCCGCGATCATCCAGTTCACCCGAGGCCTCGCCATCGAGGCCAAACGCAACGGCATCCGCGCCAACACCATCACCCCCAGCCTGGTCGAAGGCACCCCCCTGACCGACCGCCTGCTGGCCGAGGGCACCTTCGCCGCCAAGCTGTTCGCCAAGGCCCGCCCACTGGCCCATCTCGGCCCAACCACCCCGAACGACCTCGCGGCGCTCGCAATCTTCCTAGCCAGCCCAGCCTCCGCCCGGATTACCGGCCAAGCAATCAGCGTGAATGGAGGCATCAGTACAAACTGATATCGGAGGTGATTGTGAATTCTTGACAGAATTGAAAAATTAATCCAAGTTCAACTCAAGAGTTATTCATTCATAGATGAATGATTCTCGGGTCTAAAGTCAGTTCGGTACCAGATTAAAATAAGATGGGTGAAAAGCGGACTATGCCGTCTAAAGAGTAAAGCGTTGCTACGGTATTGTGTGCGTAGAATCCCAAGAACCCCCCACTAAAAAGGGCGGCTCAACCTTTCTACCCAATGCTGACGCGGCACATCACGCGTCATGATCCGGCGGCGCCCTCCAGCGCCGCCGGTATCATTTTGCGGGTTGCTCATCGTCAAATTGGTCCGCCGCGTGGGTCTGTCACGTTCCGGGCCTTTTCCAATCGACATCCGTGAACCAAATGATTAGAAGGCGCAGCGAAGTTGCTGCGTAGCGAACGGACCCTAGATGCAAAATGTCGTCTTAATCATCCATCTGATCCTTGCCCTGTGCCTGATTGGCGTCGTGCTGTTGCAGCGCTCCGAAGGCGGTGCTCTCGGCATGGGCGGCGGCGGAGGAGGATTGGTTTCGCAGCGTGGCGCGGCAACCGCGCTCAGCAAGATCACCTGGGTGCTGGCAATCGGTTTTCTGTGTACATCGATCCTGCTGACAATCCTGGCCGGCGGCGGCGGCGGCTCCGGCTCGATTCTGGATCAGTTTCTGACCGAACCGGACGGCAGCATTCCCCTGCCCGAGTTGCTGGCGCCAAATTCCACCGGTGACGGACTGGGCAGCGACCTGCTTCCGCCGGCCGAGACAACCCCTGCCCCAACGCAGTAGCTACCAGGCCCTCCAACGCGCGTGCCGGCAACACTTGCCGGTAGTAACTCGCGCCATCCACTTCGGGACGCCCCGCTCCAAGCCCCTTTCGTACAGCCTGCCCCTGCGCCTATTCTGTAGAGCATCATGGATGGGGACTGCATGACCGAGATCCCACGCTTTTCAATCGTCGTTCCAGTGTTGAACGAGGCCGAAGCCGTCGGACCGCTGACGCGCGAAATCGCTGCCGCCTGCGCTCCGATTGGCCCGTTCGAGGCAATTTTCGTCGATGATGGCTCGACCGACGGCACCGCCAACCGGATCACCGAGATGCAAGCCGAGTTCCCCTGGCTGTGCATGACCGTTCACGCCCAGACCTTCGGTCAGTCAGCAGCGCTGCGTTCCGGAGTGATCGCGGCACGGGCATCAGTGATTTGCACGATCGACGGCGATGGCCAGAATCCCCCTTCTGAGATTCCGAAACTGGTGTCGCCCCTGCTGATTGACGAACATGGCCTCGATGACAGCCCAGTGCGCCGCTTGGGGCTGGTGGCCGGGCAGCGGATCAGACGACGCGACAGCCTCTCGAAGCAACTGGCATCGCACCTTGCCAACCGGCTGCGCACCGCGCTCCTTCACGACGACACCCGCGACACAGGCTGCGGGTTAAAGGCCTTCCCGCGCGCGGTTTTCCTCGACCTGCCGTTCTTTGACCACATGCACCGTTATCTCCCGGCGCTGGTCCGGCGCGAGGGTCTAGATATCCAATTGGTCGATGTCGCCCATCGGGCCCGCCTGACCGGAACCTCGAAATACACCAACACCGGCCGCGCCCTCGCTGGCGTGCAGGATCTGCTGGGTGTCTGGTGGTTGATGCACCGCCACCGCCTGGCGGTCTCCACTCGCGCCAAACCCGCCAACAGGAACGTCTGATGGAATAGCGACCCGCCGGCCTTTGGGCTAGTCGATCATGGCGATCGCCGAGACGAATCTGGGCCGGCTGATCAGTGAAAATGACCATGTGTTGGCGGTAATCCGGGCCCATTTCGTGAATGGCTGATAGGGGACCGACAGCTCGGTGAGAATGATTGAATCCAGATCGGCCATCGCTGGCATGATACTCAGCGGGATATCCTCATCGGTCAGAGGTTGGCCGCCACCAAGGGCCTCCGACCAAAGCACTTGATACTCTTCGTCCTCCGCAGAATACCGAATGCTGGTGACCCGCAGCAACTTGCCTTCTGGAGCCCGGGGCAGCAGTTTGTCCTGCAACGTAAAAAGCTCTTCGAGAAATGCGTCCGTCACCACAACCTGGCGTGAGGTGATGTCGGATAATGTATGCGCCGCCTTTGCTGCGTCATTGCGGCTTTTGTAGGCGTCGAAAAATGCCGCGCTGACCACGAGCCAAAAAGCGAGGATCGGCAGCCACAGCAGGAACTCGATAGTAAGTGTACCACGTTCGTCGCGCCGCCAGTTGATCAGCATAATCCAAAACTCGATCATAGCGCCCTCACCCCGGTTCGTTCATGAAAGCGGACTGAACGATGATGGCGTAGCCGCCACTGGCGTCTACCGGCAGCATGGCACCCAGCCCCATGCCTGGGAACATCGGCTCGACGATCACGCACGCCCGCACCAGCATGATCTCCGAAGGTACGCCGGGGGTGAACGAGACCGCTGGCTCGACCTCCGAGGTCCGGTCGATGCAGTTCGCACCTCCGGTCGGGAAGCCGGCAACGGTTGCCAATGGCGTCAGTTCGAGAAGCACCGCATCGTTGCAGCCGCCCAGCAGGAAGGCCGCTTCGCAGATCTTCGTCTTCAGGCCGTCATGGGTGATACCCGGGGTCAACCCCAGCCGTAGATCCCGGTTGGCGATATCGACACCACGATCGAGCATCGCGACACGCGTCATCAGAATGCCAGCCTCGGCGATCGACAGGATCATGAACATCAGGAACGGAAAGATGATCACAAACTCCAGCGTCGCATTGCCCGAGCAATCGCGTCCAAAGACACCTAGGCGAGCACGGAGGGAGACGATGCTTTCCATCATTCCACCAATTTCAACTTGTTGATCGTCGAGGCGATCTGCCGAAACGCCGCATCGATTCCGGCCCCATGCACATCATAGAAGTGGCTAAGCGATGACGCGCATCTCTTCATTTCAACCACGGCCGGTCCAGGCGCCTCGAAGGCGATGGTGAATACCGTCACGCCCAACTCATGCGCCATCTCGCAAAGGCCATAAAATCGGTTGAGGCCTTGGCCGCGATTAACGACGTTTGTGTATGGGATCCTGTTGTCGAGCACCTCGAGGGTATCGAGCCGGGGATCATCCGGGTCGTCAGGCCGGTTCTGACCGGTAATCTGCCCATCGGTCATCAGGACGATAAACTTGAGCGTGCGGTCGTCTTCCCAGGGGGCCGGACGATTTGCAAATGCCGGATCAACAATACCCGCCGATGCCAGGCTCGCGATCGTTGGCCGGGCGCTGGGATCGAGCAAAGCGAGCCCCCATTTCATCGCGTTGTATGTCCCGGTGCCATCATGCAATCGAATGTCGTTGATCGCGGTATGCAGCGCTTCAGCGTCGTTTGACATGTAGGTAATTGCTGTATCATCCGACGGGCACCAGCCCCAGTCCATCCAATCGCGATCGATCTCCCAATGGTGAAAGTGTGGAACCTGGCCGTAGGATCCGGCGGACGGCATCCCTGGGCCGTCGAAGTCGGCATCAGTGAACTCCGGGCAGGACGACTTATGGTGACTGCGGTTGCCGCCTAGCATTTCGAAAACCACCGGCCCGGGATTTACCTGACCGGCGTAGGGAATGAGGTTAACGGAGGTAATCGGATCGGACCCTTCCGGCATCACCGAATCGATGAAGGCATTGGCCGCCGGTTGCAGGTTCAGCAGACGCCGATCGTATCGCATGGTCCCCGAGATATCGAGGACCAGCGAAATCTCGACTGGCTGGCGGACATGGTCGGCCGCTGATCGCGCAATCACCGGCAGTTGCCCCAAACCAACCATCCGGAAGAAGATCGTGTCCATGTTGTATCGAGCGGTGGCCACAATTCGGCGCGAGTCCCGTCCAAAATCTGTACTCTGCGAATAGCTAGGTCATGTTGACAAATGCCTGAACCATAGCCGGGCGGATACGATCTCGATGAACCCGAGATA